>CAVJNH010000127.1:0-2102 GCA_963651005.1 Oscillibacter sp. MSJ-31 | reverse complement strand
CAAACCGAGAGAAAAACCAAATTTATTTGAGTTTTTCCGAGGTGCAGCCTACCTTCGATGCGCAGCGTCAAAGGTACGATTAAGAGAAAACTCAAAATTTCTTCTCGTTTTTTGCACGATTGTGCGAAAAAAGCTATACTTTTGCGGTGTTGTAACCAAGAAAACCGGAAACGCAATGAAAAAAATGATACTCCTGGCCTTGATGCTCGTAGGCGGAATGGCCACCGTTTCGGCTCAGAAGCCGGCAGAAATCAAGTTCGAGAAACTGACCCACAACTTCGGCACTTTCTCCGAGAAGAACCCCAAGGTGACCTGCACCTTCACCTACACCAACGTGGGCGAGAAGCCGCTGGTCATCAACCAGGCCATTGCCTCCTGCGGCTGCACCGTACCCGAATACACCAAGGCTCCCATCCAGCCCGGAGAGAAGGGAACGGTCAAGGTGACCTACAACGGCGAGGGCAAGTTCCCCGGCCACTTCAAGAAGACCGTCACCATCCGCACCAACGGAGCGGTCGAGATGACGCGCCTCTACATTGAGGGCGACATGACGGAATAGTCCGCCGCCAAAGGCCTCGTCAGAACGAGTAGTTCAGTCCCAGCGAGCAGTATTCCTGGAACTGGAAGTAGCCGAGCTTGTTGTCGCGGCTGGCGGAGTCGTCGAAGCGCGGATAGAGGAAGAGGTTGGCGGAGATGTAGCGGCTGACCTGTATCTGGATCTGGTTCTCCCATTCCATCAGTCCGCGGTGGTAGGACGTGTAGTAATAGAGGCGCGTCTTCCACGTCACCAGATCCGTCATCTTCCACTTGAGGTCGCCGACAAACTGCGAACCGAAGTCCTCCTTGGTGTGGTGGCCGCCGAGCGCATAGTTCTCCAGCAGCGCGTCGCGCGCCACATAGCGGAAGTTGAACGAGAGGGGCGCGAAGTTCAGCGTGCCCGTCAGCCGTCCGTGGCAGGCGTTCACCTTGTATTCCATACCGACACCGAGGTTGAGGTCGAAGGGCGACATGAAGTCGGAATAGGTGAACGCATCGTTCGATTTCAGTCCCCGTGCAAACTGCGTGTAGGCCAGCAGTTGCAGCGTATAGTACCATTTCTTTGAAGCCTGCAGACCGAGCTTGCTGGTCAGGCGGAGCTGGTCGTTGTTGGTCTTGAACTTATGCAGCGTGTCCGACCGCGAGGTCTGGAAGCCGAGCTTCATCTCCAGCTTGTTGTTGAAGGTGACGCGGTCCTTGTCGTTGTAGTTCAGTTCGAGCGTGACCGCCCCGACCGCCGAATAGTTGCTTTCGCCGCCCTTGTGCCAGTTGCCCGACACGTAGTTTTGCAGGAACTGCAGATAGCCGTCGCCGGAGAACTTCCAGAAGTTGGGCTTCGTCACCACCAGTCCCATGGGCAGCGGCAGCGGCTCGTCGGGCTGCGGCTCCATCTTCTGTGTCAGGTCCACCTTCTGCTTCACCTCCTTGTTCACGTCCTCGCGCAGCGTACCGGCCTTCCTGAGGCGCGTCTCGTCGTTGCCCACCAGGTCCGGCCGCTTCATGTAGAGCCGGAACAAGGCCTCGTCGACGGCTGCCGCCACCTCGTCGTCCTGCGCCCCAGCCTGCGTCAGTTGGCGGCGGACTCCCGAATGGTAGTACGTGGTGGGGGCAAACAGGCGGTAGTACCGCCCATCGGTGGAGGCGTTGGACAGGCTGTCGTTCGCACGGCGCACGGCTTCCAGTTGCTGCTTGAGCTGCGCAAGCGAGTCCACGTACTGCCTTACGATCTGGGCCGTGTCGGCCACGGCCTTTGCACCCCTGCCCGTCTTGTGTTGTGCCGACACCTGCGTGGCCACAGGCAGGGCGAGCAACAGGAGAAACAGATATTTGTATTTCATCTCGTTATCTTATGCACTATAAAAAACCGCGTGCAAAGTTACGAAATTTATCCCGTACCCGTAACATCCCGTCCGTTAAATATAAATAATAGTGGATTTCCGAGGTACGAATCCGGTCATTTGGTCATTAGTTGTCATTTGTCATTAAGAAAATGAAAAATCGCAATGGAAATATACATTATTAATAATATATTATATATAAGGTACGTGAGAGAAATTCATTTTCCG
>CAVJNH010000126.1:0-2313 GCA_963651005.1 Oscillibacter sp. MSJ-31 | reverse complement strand
GCATACTGATACACTTTTTGAACTTCAAAAGTGTCAACTTATTCAGTACACGTCACATTCTTATAGCCACCAACAGCAATTTCTATTATCCCCTGCTCACTTCCGGTGACTCGTCGGAACTGCAGAACATCACGGTGACCCACCCCGTTTGTCATCTGCCGGAGTCCGTGGCCAAGAACGTACTGAGCCTGTACCATGTTCTGAAGGAACAACTGAACACCTCAGATGACATCATCTATATCAGCGAGGTGGCGAAAGGGGTCTTGCAGGCTTTGCATTTCAATGTCCTTTCAGTACTGGTGCAAGAGGTACGGGAAGAACGGCGGCAGCACAGGAAAGTCTCACGCGGACAGGACATCTACGACCGTTTCATGCAGGCCGTAGAGATGAACTATATGCGCGAGCGCGACATCCAGTTCTATGCCGACAAACTTTGCCTTACGCCCAAATACCTCTCGCAGGTCATCTTCAAGGAGAGCGGCAGCTATGCAGGAGACCACATCAAGCATTTCGTCATCATGGAGGCCAAGGCTCTGATCCGCAGCAAACGCTACACCATCTCACAAATCTGCGACATCCTCCATTTCAGCAGCCAGTCATTCTTCACCAAATATTTCCGCAACGCCACCGGAATGTCGCCGACGGAGTATCAGAACACCTAAATTTTTTCTTCTTCACTAAAATGAATCCCTGCGGCCTTGCAAGAGGCTACGGGGATTCTTTTTTGCCATCAAAACTATTTCTACGGAACAAAATACCGTCCAAAAGAGAAATTGTATGGCTTATTGGATAAAAGTCGTTTGGCGAAAAGGCCGTAACTTTGCACCCGTAATTACCAATCAACGAAAACTATGAGAAAATCCAGACTGATATGGACAATGGTTTTGACCGTGCTGATGCAGACGATGGCACAAGCACAGGGTTATGCCGACGACTTTGCCCATGGGTGGAAGTTCTGGTCAGAACGTTACCCGGAGAAAGTGACGGTGGACTTGCCACACGATGCCATGCAGACCGAGACCCGTTCCGACACTGTGGGGCGTGGTCATTCGTCGGGTTTCTTCCCCGGTGGCTTCTATCACTACGAGAAGACCATCAACGTCAGCAAGAATCTGTTGAAGAAACACATGACCATCCTGTTTGAGGGCATCTATCGAAAATCAAAGGTGTATATCAATGACAAGGTGGCGGGCGGTGCAGCCTACGGCTATACGCAGTTTGCGGTCTGTGCCGACGGTTTGCTGCACGAAGGACAGAACACCATCCGTGTGGATGTGGATAATTCGCAGGTGGAAAACAGCCGTTGGTATTCGGGCGCAGGCATCTATCGGCCTGTGCATCTGAAGATACAGGAGCAGACCTATATTGAAGATGTGAAGATAAAGACACTTTCGGCAACGCAGATACAGGTTGAAACGAAGCATCATGGCGGTGACGTAGAGGTGAAGGTCTACGACGGACAGACACTGGTTGCTTCGGCCAAAGGCGACCGTGCGGCGTTGACCATTCCCAACGCCAAGTTGTGGTCGGCAGAGCATCCGAACCTCTATCAGGTGAAAGTGTCGTTGACAGGCATAGAGACACAGTCGTTTGACTATGGTATCCGTCAGATTTCGTGGAGCACCAAGGGCTTCTTCGTCAATGGCGAGCAGGTGCTGCTGCGGGGCGGTTGCCTACACCATGACAACGGGGTGCTGGGTGCCTGTGAGTACGACGAGGCTGCTGAAAGAAAAATCCGCATCCTGAAGGAGTACGGCTTCAACGCTATCCGTTCGGCTCACAATCCCTGCTCCGAGGCCATCCTACGGGCTTGCGACAAATTGGGCATATATGTGATGGACGAACTGTGGGACGTGTGGTACGACCATAAGAATCCTTACGACTATGCTTCCGACTTCAAGGATAATTATGTCAGCGACATCAAGGCTTTCGTCGCCAAAGACTACAACCATCCCTCGGTGGTGATGTACTCCATCGCCAACGAGCCGACGGAGCCAGCCCATGAAGAGGGCATTAAGATGGCCAAGGACATTACCAAACGGTTGCATACGCTCGACCCTTCACGTCCTGTGACGGCGGGTATTAACCTCATGATTGTACACATGAACACCCAGGGCAAATCACCCGCCAATGAAGTCTCCTCAAAGTGGAAGGAGCTGCAGACCAAGAAGATGACGAGTGAGGAATACAATGCCCTGATTGCCGCAATGGGAACAGGGCAGACAAAGGCCCACTTTCAAGATAGAAGTGCAATTCTGATGGGTTGACATGGGGAGTCCCCACAGGGGGATGTACGTTCCTCGGAGCGTAGCG
>CAVJNH010000125.1:0-2327 GCA_963651005.1 Oscillibacter sp. MSJ-31 | reverse complement strand
AGTGCTTGCTCATCGGTCCACGCCCTATTGGTTGTCGGTCTTTCCCTTTCCCTTCGGAATGGCAAAGCGCACCTTCTCGCTGTCGTCGCGCTTCTCGTGGAAGAGCTTCGGGAGCGGGTTCTGCATCGGTTCGTCGTAGAACTGGCGGTTGCGGAACACGTCGATGGCGGTGTAGATGGCCTGGCGGAAGGAGTTCTCGTCGGCAACGCCCTGTCCGGCAATGTCGTAGGCCGTTCCGTGGTCGGGCGAGGTGCGCACGATGGGCAGTCCGGCGGTGAAGTTCACGCCGCTGTCCAGCGCGATGGTCTTGAACGGAGCCAGTCCCTGGTCGTGGTACATGGCCAGTACGCCGTCGAAGCGCGAGTAGGCTCCGCTGCCGAAGAAGCCGTCGGCAGAAAACGGGCCGAAAGCCAGGATGTCCTTCGCCTCCAGTTCTGCGATGGCCGGCAGGATGATGTCCTTCTCCTCCGTGCCCAGCAGTCCGTTGTCGCCCATGTGCGGATTCAGCGAGAGCACGGCGATGCGCGGACAGGAGATGCGGAAGTCGCGCCTCAGACTGAGATGGAAGGTGGTGGCCTTCTCCACGATGGCCGCCTGGGTGACGGCATCTGCCACTTCGCGGAGGGGCAGATGGGTGGTGACGAGTGCCACGCGCAGGTCTTCGTTCATCAGGATCATCAGTGCCTTCTGTCCTTCTCCCACGCAGGTCTCAATGTATTCGGTGTGTCCGGGGAAATGGAATCCGTCGCCCTGGATGGTGGCCTTGTTGATGGGCGCGGTGACGAGCACGTCGTAGAGTCCGGAGCGGTAGTCCGTCATGGCGCGGTCCAGTGCCATGAGTGCGGCCTTGCCAGCCTCTTCCGAGGGTTGTCCGAGTTCCACCTTCACCTCGTCGTCGCAGCAGGCCAGCACGTTGAGCTTGCCGTCGCAGGCATCCTCGGCGCGGTCGATGACGTTGAAGCCCGTCTCCAGATTGAGGGCTTTGCGGTGGTAGGCTGCCACCTTCGGCGAACCGTAGACAATCGGTGTACAGAGTTCTAACAAGGCAGGGTCGGCAAAGGCTTTGAGGATAATTTCATAGCCGATGCCGTTGGTATCTCCGTGCGTGATGGCCACGCGAATCAGTTTATTTTCCATTGCTGTAAGTCTATTATATAGATGATTATTATTGTATGTTCTGTTGTCCGTTTTGGTTCTTGTGGGCAGTCGACAGCAGTCCGCAGGCGGCGAAGATGTCCTGTCCGCGACTGGCGCGTATGGTGGTGAACACCCCGTGGCCGGTCAGATAGTCCCGCAACTGTTCCATGCGCCGTTCGTCGGCTCCCGGCAAATCCGTCCCCGGAATCTCGTGGAACCGGATCAGGTTCACGCGGCACTCCAGTCCTTTCAGCAGTCGGGCGATGGCCTCGGCATGGGCCGCCGTGTCGTTGAGTCCGCCGAAACAGATGTACTCGAACGAGCAGCGGCGCTGGTGCGTGAAGTCGTATTGCCGCAGCAGCTCCACCGTCTCCGCAATCGGCATGGCCTTTTCGGCAGGCATGAACTGCAGACGCTGTTCGTGGAGCGGCGAGTGCATGGAGATGGCCACGTGGCAGTCGCTCTCGTCGAGGAAGCGTTTCAGCTTGCCCCTCACGCCCACCGAACTCACGGTGATGCGCTTCGGACTCCATTGGTAACCCCACGGCGCGGTCATGATGTTGCAGACGCGGAGCACGGCATCAAGATTGTCCATCGGTTCGCCCTGTCCCATGAACACGATGTTCGTCAGCCTTTCCGCCTCGGGCAGGGCATAAATCTGGTTGAGGATGTCGGCTGCAGTGAGGTTGCCCTCCCATCCCTGCTTGCCGGTCTGGCAGAACAGGCAGTTCATCTTGCAGCCCACCTGACACGACACGCAGACCGTGGCGCGGTCGCCGTCGGGAATGAACACCGTCTCCACGAACTTCCCTTCGCCGCAACTGACGGGAAACAGGTATTTCACCGTCCCGTCCACGCTCCGTTGACAGCCGACGGGCATCCGTACACCCACTTCGCACGTCTCGGCCAGCCGTATGCGGTTCTGCTTCGAGATGTTGGTCATCCCGTCGATGTCCGTGACGTGTCGCCCATAGATCCATTGGGCTATCTGTTTGGCGGTGAACGCCGGCATATCCAGTCTGGTCACCAGAGCCTTGAGTTCGTCGGGTGTCAGGCCGAGCAGTCTCTTTTTCGTTGTATCCATGCCTTGAGATTGCATCATCGTCAGCAATTGCTGTGCAAAGGTACGATTAAGCGAGGGAAAAACCAAATTTATTTGAGTTTTTCCGAGCGTGAGTACCTTCGACGCG
>CAVJNH010000124.1:0-2432 GCA_963651005.1 Oscillibacter sp. MSJ-31 | reverse complement strand
AGGAAAGCCGACGTGAATATCTGACCATTGATGAACTGAACCGTTTGGCGCAAACACCTTGCGACTCGTTGTTGAAACGTGCCGCCCTGTTCTCCGCCTTAACCGGTATCCGGCACTGCGACATACAGAAGCTGAAATGGTCGGAAGTAGAGGAATCCAATGGAAACTATCGCTTGAACTTCACGCAACAGAAGACCAAAGGCGTAGAATATATGCCCATATCCCCACAGGCTTATCAACTGTGTGGCGAACGTCAGGAAGACAAACTCTTGGTTTTCGCTGGGCTTCCCGACCCATCATGGATAAACAAGCCCATCAAGCGTTGGGTGGAAGCGGCTGGCATCAAGAAGCACATCACCTTCCATTGCTTCCGCCACTCTTATGCCACATTGCAGTTGGCTGGCGGTACCGATATCTATACAGTAAGCAAAATGCTCGGTCACACCAATGTCAAGACAACGCAAATCTACACCAAGGTGATTGATGCAAAGAAAGAAGAGGCGACAAAGACCATTACGCTTGACTTGCCGACAGACTCCCAAGGCGATACGCCACAAGAATAGCATTCCTTCTCCTACACCTTATTATATATGAGCCATCCGTATCAATAGTATGGGTGGCTTTTTGTTTATCCTTGCCTATCAGCATTTCCTGACTTCATCACTTTGGTGCGCCACCACATAGCGCCCACTGAAAATCAGCGGGTTAGGTCGAAAATATGGGTGGCGCAGGGTGACGCAAGCGCAAAAATAGGTATCTTTGAGCCATGTTCGTACGCAAGAAAATCAACCGATCCGGCACGATAAGCGTCGTGGCGGTGAACAAATCACGCGGAAAATACGTGGAAGTGATGAAATTCGGTGTGGCAAATTCGGAGGACGAGGCCGAAGACCTGCTCCGAAAGGCCAAGTTGTGGCTCCGTACGCATGACGGACAGCAGGAACTTGACTTTGACGACCGTCGGGACAGGGAGAGGGAGGAGACCGCACGTGTCGTCGGGAATATGGACTCCGTGCTGATTAACGGCACGCAGTTGCTGCTTGACAAAGTTTACGATAGAATAGGTTTCAACCGTATCCCGGACGATATACTCCGGCACCTTGTTATCGCAAGGGTGTCACAGCCGAAAAGCAAACTGGCCACCGTCGGATATTTGAAATCATACTACGACGAGGACATTGACCTCAACCGCATATATCGCTACATGGACAAACTCTACAACACGCAGATGGAACTGGTGCAGCGTATCAGCGTGGAGCACACCAGAAAAATCTTCGGCGGAAGAATCGGGTTGGTGTTCTACGATGTTACGACGTTGTATTTTGAGACATCGCAGACGGACATACTGCGCGAGCCTGGCTTCTCAAAGGACGGCAAGACGGCGGAGTCGCAAGTTGTGCTCGGCCTGCTGGTTTCCGAGGGAGGCTATCCCCTGTCGTATTCCCTTTTCAACGGCAGTCAGTACGAGGGTTTCACCATGATACCGATGATTGACGATTTCAGGCGACGCTTCACGCTTGGCGACGATTTTGTCGTCGTGGCAGACTCGGGACTGATGAACAGCAACAACGTTATGCTATTGCAAAAGGCCGGTTACAAGTACATACTCGGAGCACGCATAAAAAGCGAGAACAAGGCCGTAAAGCAATGGATTTTGTCTCTGGAGAAGAAAGATATGGCCAAATACGAACACCGGCGTGAAAACGGCGAGCGTCTTGTGGTCAGTTATTCGGAGCAACGTGCAAAAAAGGATGCATACAACCGTGACCGTGGCGTAGCGCGATTGAAAAAGGCTTACCAGAACGGACGTATAACAAAGCAACAGGTAAACAACCGTGGTTACAACAAGTTTCTTGAAATCAGCAAGGACATCGAGGTATCCATCAGTGAAGACAAGATTACGGAAGACAGCAAGTGGGACGGGCTGAAAGGATATGTCACAAACACCGACCTTGACGCGGAAAGCGTCATCGCCCAATATCACGGTCTGTGGGTCGTTGAGCGCGCTTTCCGCGTCTCAAAGGGGACATTGGACATGCGCCCGATGTTTCACTTCACGAAAAGGAGAATAGAGGCGCACGTCTGCATCTGTTTTATCGCATATAAAATATATAAGGAGTTGGAACGGCTCATAGCCATAAACAAGATTGGAATGAGCGTCGACCGTGTGCTCGATGTCGCAAAGACTATCACGACAGTTCGGATAAAGATGCCGGAAAACGGCACCTACTTCACAAAGACGCTATTCCTTACGAAGCAGCACCTCGCCATCAAGCAGCTTTTCGACCTGCCTGCCTGCGAATTTTAACTTGGGTGGCGCATTGACGAAGTCAGGAGCATTTCTTATGATAGCCTTATGACACCATGATGATTGCCTGCATAGCCGAAACAAAATGATAATGACTTTATCCATTATCTCTATTGAATGTCAA
>CAVJNH010000123.1:0-2638 GCA_963651005.1 Oscillibacter sp. MSJ-31 | reverse complement strand
CCGGCAAGAATCACTTGCTGGTTTACCTCAAAGACGGCATTGCGCTGCTGTCGCGTGGTAGCCAGGTCGTAGGCAGACAGCATCTGGTTGTATATCTCGTTGTTCATCTCTTCAGATATTTGATGATGCTCTGGATGGAAGCGGCTTTCTTTCCCACTTCGGCATATTGCTCAAAGATGGTGACGTTCATGTTTCGGAAGTCATCCATGTCCATGCGCAGGTCTTCGCCCAGGAAAAGCTCCACATCTTTCAGATAGCGAAGATTCACCTTGGGCGCGTTGGCGATAAGGTCGCACAGTGCCTTTTCGGGGGTCGCCATCAAGAACGTGTATGTCTGCTTGTTGATGACGGTCACGCCGACAGGAAAGGCTTCGCGACTTATGCAGGTATAGTTGAAGCGTCCCAGCGGCGTATCGAAACACCGGGTATGCTTGACCGTCATCGACTGAACATTATAGACCGCTTCGGGAATGAGACCGTAGTATCTCAATGCCGAGTGCATCGACACGTAGGATGGCGCATACACATGATTGGCTATCAGTTCGGGTGAAAGCGGTACTCGCGTTACCGTGGGCGACACGACATAGAGTCCCTTCTTGATTCTGAGCAGCTTGCCGCTTCGCTCCAGACTGCGTACCTTGTGCCCTCCCGCCTTAATGTCGGGAAACAAGGAGGCAAGGGTAGCCATGCTCACCGGAATGTTTGATAATGTCGCCAATTCGTTGTCCATGCTGCAAAAGTAGCAAATTTCCGAACAACAAACGAATTTTTCTTTAGTTTTCTGTACCTATCGTGTCTAATTTATATGGTCGAGCGAAAGACCCTCCTTTGGCAGCTGCTTGTAGCTCTTGCCGTTGATGGTGATGTCGGAGGAGTTGCTGGCCTTGAAGATGTGGCCGGAGGTCTGCACGCGGATGTCGTTGAGCGTGACACCCTTGGTGTGGTTGACCACGATACCTTCCTTCACGTTGTTCACCTCCAGGTCGCGGATGTTGATGTTGGTGACGGGCATTTCCGGCAGACCGTTGAAGTAGGCGGCGCGCCGGGCCGTGCGGCAGACCACGTGCTGGATGTCGATGTTGCGGAAGCACGGGGTGGTCTCGTCCACCTTGAAGACGGGTGCGGCCTGCTGCTTCTTTTCGTCGCCGTCGGCCAGTGCTTCCACGGCCGACTTGCCGCCGTAGTAGAGGTCGAAGGTGATGACGTCGGTCTGGATGTCGAACATCGAGATGTTGCGGATGAAGATGTTCTCCACCACGCCGCCGCGCCCGCGTGTGCTCTTGAAGCGCAGTCCCACGTCGGTGCCGAGGAACTGGCAGTCGCGCACCATGATGTTCTTCACGCCGCCGCTCATCTCGCTGCCCACCACGAAGCCGCCGTGTCCCTTGAACACGGTGCAGCCGCTGATGATGACGTTCTCGCAGGGAATGCCGCGCTTGCGTCCGTCGGCATCCTTGCCGCTCTTGAGGCAGATGCCGTCGTCGCCCACGTCGAAGGTGGAGTTGACGACCAGGGCGTTCTTGCACGACTCCAGATCCAGTCCGTCGCCGTTCTGTGCATACGCCGGGTTGCGCACCAGCACCTCCTCAATGAGCACGTTCTCGCACATCAGCGGATGGATGTTCCAGGCCGGAGAGTTCTGGAAGGTGACTCCCTTCAGCCACACATTCTTGCAGTTTACAAGGCTGACCATCACGGGGCGCAGAAAGCGTTTCATGCGGTTCCATTCGGCTTCGGTGGCCGGTGTTGCCGGCACGTTCATGTTGGCATTGTTGTCGGCCTGCAGTGCGCCGTCGGTGGGAAACCAGTAGTCGGGACGCTTGAAGGCTCCGCCCCGGGAGGTGATGGCCTTCCACTGTGCGTCGGTCACCTTCTGCCGCTTCAGTGGCCGCCAGTACTCGCCGTTGCCGTCGATGGCCCCGTGGCCGGTGATGGCCACATTGGTGAGGTTCGTGCCCGAGATGGGCGACTGGCAGCGGCGCGTGTCCAGTCCCTCGAACGAGGTCTGTATGAAGGGATAGAGCGTGTCGTCGGGCGAGAAGAGGATGATGGCTCCTTTGTCCAGATGGAGGTTGATGTTGCTCTTCAGTACGATGGGGCCGGTGAACCACACGCCCTGCGGCACGGTCAGCCGGCCGCCGCCCTTGGCCGACAATGCGTCTATGGCCTGGCGGAACGCCTCGGTGCAGAGCGACGAACCGTCGCCCACGGCTCCGAAGTCGCGGAGGTTGACCTCGTTGGCAGGAAACTGCGGACGGGTCACCTTGGTCATTTCAAAGGGCAGGCCGGTGTAGAGCGCATCGTAGTTTTCGCCGCAGGATGCCTTTGCACCCATGCCCATCAGACAGGCGACAGCAATAGCAAGAAGTTTTCTCATGTTTTTTCAGATTTTGTTGTTTAGTAGATGTTCAGTAGAAAAAATGTATCAGTAGTAGTTTTCTGTTTTCGGCTACAAGCGTAGGGACGCCCGGGCTCGAACCGGGGACCTCTGCAATGTGACTGCAGCGCTCTAAACCAACTGGGCTACGCCCCTCTGTCTTGTGTCCGAAAATGACTTTCATCGGAAAGCCGTTCCTTGTGATCCGCTTGGGGCTCGAACCCAAGACCCCAACATTAAAAGTGTTGTGCTCTACCAACT
>CAVJNH010000122.1:0-2975 GCA_963651005.1 Oscillibacter sp. MSJ-31 | reverse complement strand
GTAAACCAACTTAGTAATAACAAACAAAACCGTCAACCAAAATCAGTACAGGTCAATGAATCGCGCATCGTCGCTCATGCCGTAGAAATCGCCCATGGTGCCGCTACGGTTGATGATGGCATCGTTCTTCTTCAGACAGTAGTCCTTCATGTTGTTGGACAGGTCTATCGTGCCTTCCAGACAAATCAGGATGATGGCGGTGGACACTAGCTTGTTTGGATTGCCCCTGAACGCGGCATTGATTTCCGGGTCCAGATGGATGGAAGATTCAAGGTTGTCGTTCAGTATCAGTACGCCGTCCAGTTCCGCCACCTTGGGCTGGTCGTAGAGCGCGAAAAGACTCATATCAGAATACACGTGTGCCATAGGAATAGTACGTTGAATTGTTTTTTTTCGGTTGCAAATATAACATATATTTTCGTAACTCGAATAAGATTCCGTCCAAAGGATAAAATCTTTGGCCGATTGGATAATAGGAGCGACGGGAAATCCTCGTAACTTTGCAGCCGGAAAGTCGGTGAATGTCGACTTTCATAAAAGAATCATCAACTTAAAACAAAATGTATATGAAGTATTTACAGACGTTAGTGCTCTCGTTTCTGCTCATGCCTGTGATGGCATCTGCAAAGCAGTTACCTTACAAGAATCCCAAACTGTCGCCGGAGGAGCGGGCAAAAGACCTGATGGGACGGATGACACTCGACGAAAAGATTGCGCAACTGGAATGTTCCTGGCTGACGGCCAAGGTCAGGGCGGTTTCCAACGGCACCTTTGACTTCCAAAAGGCCAAAGAAATATGGCCTGACGGATTGGGAGGGCTTGCGCGTCCGAGTGAAGACCTGACCATTACGAAGCGCGAGGAATTCGGACGGTCTTTGCCCGCCAAGGCGGCAGCAGCGTCGTACAACCGTCAACAGCGGTATTTCGTGGAGCACACCCGTCTGGGCATCCCCGTGGCAGGACACGACGAGTGCCTGCATGGCCATCAGGCAAAGGACGGCACGAGCTTTCCCGTACCCATCGGACTGGCCTGCAGTTGGGATACGTCACTGATGACGGAAATCTATACGGCCATAGCCAAAGAGGCACGCTCGCGCGGGGGAAGCCAGGTTCTGGGGCCTGTGCTTGATATTGTCCGTGACCCACGATGGGGGCGCACGGAGGAAACGATGGGTGAAGACCCGTATCTCGTCTCCTGTTTCGGACGGACGATGGTCAAGGCCCTGCAGGGCGGGTCGGACATCATTGACCGGCAGCATGTGGGCGTGACGCTGAAGCACTTCGGGGTGCATGGTGCCAGTGAGGGGGGCATGAACACCGCTCCGAGCTACATCGATGAACACGAAGCCCTGTCCTCATTCCTCATTCCCTTCCGCGATGTCATCCGTGAGTGCAAACCGCTCTATGCAATGATTACCTATAACGAACTGTGGGGTCAGCCGGCACACGCCAATTATCATTTGGTGACGGAAATCCTGCGGGGAAAGTTCGGCTTCGACGGGGCGGTGATTTCCGACTATGGTGCCATCGGCAACATCCATGAGGTAGACCATGCTGCCCCCTCACTGGAGGAGGCGGCCGCCCGTGCGCTGAAGGCGGGCGTGGATATTGAGGCACCCGACATGAAGTGCTACCCGCATTTGAAGTCCCTGCTGGAGCAGGGCAAGGTGTCGATGGAGGACATCGACCGCGCCGTTTATCGCGTACTCGTGAACAAGTTCAAGCTCGGTCTGTTTGAACATCCCTATGTTGACCCGGACTATGCCGACAAGATTGTGGACTGCGAAGCCCATCGGCAGTTGGCCTATAAGGCGGCCACAGAGTCGATGGTGTTGCTGAAGAATGACAACAACTTCCTGCCCCTCGACAAGAACAAGGTGAAGACCATTGCCCTGATTGGCCCGAATGCCGACCGTTGCGTGCTCGGTGGCTATACCGACGTGCCGAAGGACACCGTCAGTCCGTTGCGGGCCATTCGTGAGAAATATGCCAACCGGATGAACATCCTCTACGCCGAGGGCGTCAGACTGACTGACACGAATAGCAGATACCACGTCCCCATCCACCTCTATACGCCCGAGGAGAACGCTGCACGGATAGCCGAAGCCGTGGAAACGGCGAAGCAGGCCGATGTGGTGGTGCTGTTCCTCGGTGAGAATGACGCGATGAGCCGCGAGGCCGTTGCCGTGGACATTCCCGGCGACCTGCCTACCCTCGATCTGCTGGCAGGGCAGAAAGAACTGGTGGATGCCGTCGTTGCCCTCGGCAAACCGGTCTGTGCGTTCATCAACAGCGGCACGACCCTCTCGTTGGGTGAACTGGAGAGCAAGGTGCCTGCCGTGATGCAGTGCTGGTATCTTGGGCAGGAGGGGGGCTACGCCATGGTTGATGCCCTGTTCGGCGACGTGAATCCCAGTGGCAAACTGACCATCTCCTTCCCGCGAAGTGTCGGGCATATTCCCGCGTACTATAACTACAAGGCATCCTCCCGTCGCGGTTACAACCTCGGGCTGGGCACCACGCCCCTGCACCCCTTCGGCTATGGTCTGAGCTACACGACGTATGAGTACAGCAATCTGCGGATGACCCGATCGGCCATGTCCCGGGAAGAGACGGTGGCCGTCAGCATCGACGTGCAGAACACAGGCCGGCGCGACGGCGACGAAATCGTCCAGCTCTACATCACGGATGACTATGCCACCATGACCCGTCCCGTGAAGGAACTGCGCGGCTTCCGCCGCATCCACTTGAAAGCGGGCGAAAAGCAGACCGTCACCTTCACCATTGACAAAGACCTTCTGTCCTACTACGACCAGTATGGCAACTGGCAGTGTGAGCCAGGTTCCTTCACCGTTGCCGTCGGCCCCTCGTCGGAACAGAACGAAAAGTTGTCTCTCACAGTGACAGAATAGTCTTCCAGCACCCTGACGTGTACTGAATAAGTTGACACTTTTGAAGTTCAAAAAGTGTATCAG
>CAVJNH010000121.1:0-3046 GCA_963651005.1 Oscillibacter sp. MSJ-31 | reverse complement strand
GGCATATTGGTGCTGTTCGAGGGATAATCTCCAGTTGTGCCGAAGATATTGCTCTTCGGTGTGTATTCGTTGTACTCGGCAGGAAGATTATAGATGAGCTTCGTATGGTTGGCACTCGCGTCAAGCTCAAACTTGTGGTTCTCGTTGTAGGGATATACAGCGTACTGGCCTACCGTCCCGGTCACTTCTCCGGTAAAGGTGGCGGATTCTGCGCCGTCCTCGGCAGTTGTAGTGAACGCTGCGCCGCCGTATGTCTCATTGTTCACGGTCTGCACGAGGATTTTGTCGCCCTCGTGCCAATAGAACGTGGCATAAGTGCCGTCTTCACTCTTGGTCATTCCCACACGGGTCACGTCGTTGTTGCCGTCCACGGAGGCGATGAGCGTCACGGCCTGGGGCTCAGTTTGGTTCTGTTTCTGCTGCCCTTCGAGTTCGTCCGTGGAGCAGGAGGTGGCGACGGCTGCTGCAGCCAGTGCCACAAAAGCGATGTAATGTTTCTTCATTGTCTTGTTCCTTTCCTTAGTTTTACTCAAAACCGCCAAAGTTGTCCAGTGTTCCCGTTTCCGTGTAATAAATAGTACCGTCCTTAATTGCAAAAGCGTTTTGCGTTGCGGTTTGGCCGTCCACGGTGATGTTGCTTGTGCCGTACTCGATGGCCGGAGACTTGCCGCCCTCGGTCGTCATGTTGTTCGCGAAGCCTGTGATGGTGACAGGATATTCAGCACTTCTGGCGCAGACGTGGATGGCCGGGAAGTCGCTGGCGTTCTTGCCGCTGACAACAGCCTTGTTCGTGCCTGTGAACGTGGCTTCGGTCTTGTACTTATAGGAGTCATTGATGTAGTTGCCCATCGTGAGGGCAGCGAAGGCGGCAGTGCAACCAGCTTTCCAAGCTGTCATCCAGCGGTTGTCTGTATGACTGGCATCCAACTCTGCATTGAGGGTAAAGGTGCAGCCGCTGATTTCGTACGTACCGCCGCGGAGCAGTGCGCCCTGATGGTTGCCGGAGAAGGTGCAGTTCTTCATCGTCACCGTGGCCGGGATATTAATCAGTGCGCCGGTTCCATCGCTTGCAGTGAATGTGCTGTTCTCCAGATTCAAGACGCACTTGGAAGAGGCTTCCACTGTGGCATTGGTACCCAAAGCATAATCTACACCTGTTATCTTGGAGTTCAGGACATTGACGGTTGCGTTGGTTATTTGCGGTTCAGTGAAGATGCAGCAGTTCGTTGTCAGTCCAGTGTACTCCACGTGGTCCAAGGTCAACGTTCCATTGTTACCGGCCCTCAGGTTGTAGCCATTAGACTGGACAATTTTGCCGTTCTTCAGCGTCAGGCTTCCATTTCTGGCATAAATTCTGGACGGGGTGGTCAGCGTCTTTTTGTTCAGGTCGATGACGACGGTCTTGCCCGAACCCGTCATAAACCCTGTATAATCAACGTTTTGTTCGCTCAGCTTCACATCGTTCTTCAGGACATAAAGACCACCATTGCTCATGGCATTGACAAAGTCGTTCTCCGACGCAATGAAGGAAAGCAGAACCTTCGTGCAGTTAGAGGCAATCTTACCCTCTGCCGGCAACGTTGCACCTGTCTCATAGTAGATGGTGGGGGCAAAGCCCTCTGCAGCACCTTCAGCGATTGCGATTTCCTTCACCGTTGCACCGCTTTCGATGCGCACATTGCCCTTCTTGACGATGAGTTTCTGGATGGTCACGCCGCTGCTCACCACGAGCGTGTTGTCTGCGGTCGCAGCCGTCACCACGTTGAAGTTGGCCATTCCGGCGTTGCCTGCCAGCGTCACGGTGGTGTTCGGCATGGTTACCTCCACTTGGGGGAGCTTCGCAATTTCGTCTGCCGAAGCGTTTTCAGAAATGGCGATGTTAGGGATGGACAGCACCACGTTCTCCACGGACTTCTCCGTCTCTGTGGAAGTCTCGCCTCCCTGACCACTATCATCACCACCAGAACTGGAAGTTTCTACTGCGTCAGCCAGTTTGATTACGGCTTTCTCGGGAATCTGCTCCACTGCTACGGTCTTCTGCGTAGTCTCTGCAACGGCAGTAGTAACTGCCGGAATGGTGATGGTGCCCACTACTTCACCGGACGTACTACCGGAGCCGCTGTCATCTGCCGTGAACGTTGTAATGGCCACA
Source organism: Oscillibacter sp. MSJ-31 (assembly GCA_963651005.1). GTDB lineage: Bacteria > Bacteroidota > Bacteroidia > Bacteroidales > Bacteroidaceae > Prevotella. The sequence continues at coordinate 894 of CAVJNH010000121.1, read as the reverse complement.
TTGTCGCTGGTAGCCAAAGCGGTCGTTGCTTCGGTCGTGGTAGCCGCGGTCGTTGCCTCTCCGCCATCAACGGTAGTCTTGTTCAAATCCAACGGCTGCAAAAGTTTTCTTGTGATGTTGTAACTTCCGGCAGAAACCGTTTGATACGCCTTCGTGGTATTGTCCTTTTCAAAGAGCTCTACGTAGACATTCTTGTAAGTGCCGACGGGCACGGGAACATAGAACACACCGTCTGCATCTTTGGTCGCTCCAGAGAAGTTGATGGTCACTTTCTTGGACGCATTGGCAACACCCGTCTCTGTGTTTTTACAAGTGATTTCGTCGTTCGAATTGAGGTCTGCCGTAAACGTGCCGGCCATCGGCGTGTCCTCAGTAGTGGAGATGACCAGAGAACCTTCCGTCAACGGCATTGATCCAAATCGGATGACGAATATGCCGCCAAGGTGACTGAAGGACACCTTATTGTCGCTCCCCACCTTAGCCCACATGGCCGGGTTGAAGCTGTTGCAGTCTGCCGTGCCGGGGAAATAGGTTTGCCCCACCTTATCATAGGTGTAAGTGGCCGGGAACACATAGGACAGTTTGCCGTCCTTTATGCTGTGATCTTTACTAAACGGATAGACCGCGTAACAGGAGCTGTTGACTTCGCCACTGACGTTTCCGCTGAAAGTCGCGGTGGCATTTCCTCCCTCTCCCTTCAAGGTCAGGGAAGAGAAACTCTCCGTAGACTTCGTACTGGTGACACCAATCTGGTCGCCGGTGTTCCAATAGAATTTTCCGAGATTACCCTCTAAACGGAATGCGGCACGGGTGCTTTCCGCCGATACCGTTGCCCCAAGGGTCACTTCATGCTTGTTGCCGAGCAAATCGAAGTCCTCGCTGCAGGAGGTGGTC
>CAVJNH010000120.1:0-3321 GCA_963651005.1 Oscillibacter sp. MSJ-31 | reverse complement strand
TCACGACAGGCGCGCTTTCGGTCTTGGTCGTGGCCTTGACCTCAACGGGAACGGTCACGGCGGTGTTCGTCTTCTGCGCGGCTTCGACCGCCTTCTCGCTGACCTTTGCCTCGGCCTTCACGGTGGTTTCGCCCGCCGCGTTGGTTTCGGTCGTGGTCGTGCCGGTCGAGCCCGCCGCGTCGGTGGCCTTGGTGGTTTCGGTGCTTGTGGTCGTGCCGTCCGCGGCGGTCTTGACCTCGCTCGTGGTTTCAGACTTGCTGCCGTCGGTCTTCGTCTCGGTCTTGACCTCGGTTTCGACCTTGCTGCCGTCCTTGGCGGTCACGGTCTCGGTCTTGGTTTCGGTTTTGCTGCCGTCCTTTGCCGTGGTGGTTTCGGACTTCGTTTCGGTCGTGTTGCCCTTGGAGTCGGTTGTGGTCTTGCTCTCAACGACGGTCGTGGAGCCATCGGTGGACTTGGTGGTCTCCACCTTCGTGCCGTCGGACTTTGTGGTCGTCGTCGTGGTGGAGCCGTCCGACTTCGTCTCGGTCTTGGTCGTGCTGCTGGACGAGGACTTGTCGGAGCTGCTGCCGGAGGAGCGGCTATTCACGGTCAGCGTTCCGTTTTCATAGCTGAACGTGTAGTTGCCCTGAGCGTCCGCGCCGCTCCCTGTGATGTCGAACGTGCCGGTCGTGTCGCCCTTCGCGGTGCAGGTCAGCGTGGGATTGGTAGTCAGTTTGTCGCCATCGATTAGGCCCTCCACGGTGCAGGTGAACGTTGGCAACGTGCCGCCTTTCGTCATGGTCTTGTTGTCGATTTTGATGGTTGCCGCGGCCTTACTGATGGTGAAGGTCGTGGTAACGGCATCAAACTGATACGTGCCGCCGTTCTTCGCAGTCACGGTGACTTTCGCCGTATTGCCCGCGTTGATGTTGTCCTCGTACTCTACGGTGTAATCCTTGTCCGCGCTGAGGGTTTCCGAACCGACCTTGACGGTCACGGCGGGCTTCTTCTCCGTCTTGTCGTAGACCAGATTGTCAGCCGCAACGGTCACGGATGGCTTGTCGTTGCGCCAGTTGGCAGTGAAGGTGACATCTTTCATGATGGTACATTTACTGCCTGTGGCGTAAGTTGCGCCATTTGCCGTCCAGTTCAGGAACGTCCAGTAGCCGTCATTGCTCATAGTAGGCAAAGCGATTTCGGTGCCAATCACAACCGTCTGCGCTGCTGGGGCGGTGCCGTGGCCGCCGTTGTTGAAGGTTGCCGTGGCTTTCAGAACATCAGGAACACTACCGCTACTGATAATTTTATTGATTGCCTCACTTAACTTGGCGATGGCCTGTTCACTCCCGTCAGTGGTGATGGTCGTTATCAATCCCCCATCCTCGTTATATGCAGAGTTGGTTGTCATAATTGTACTTCCCGCATCGGCATCAGAAGAACCCGCACCTGTACCAGAGACTGCAACAGTTGCCTTCGGCCAGAAGTTATTTTTGACTTTCCCAGTATCGGTAGTTTCATTATTTCTTCCAATCAAAGCGCCAATACTGGTTGTTCCTTTCACGGATGAAGATGGCGTTAGAATGTTTTTCTGGATTTTAGTATTACCTTTGCTTTCATCTCCATCAACAGTGTTGAGACCAACAAGACCGCCGACTCCTTCAGAACCGGAAATTTCAGCGGATACGATACAGCCTGTAATGCTGTTGGATTTATCTGCCTCATAACTCGCTTTGTTAAGAGAGCTAACCCCTACGATGCCAGCAACATTTTTTGTTCCTTTAACAGAACCGTTGCTTTCACAATCGCTGACTGTACTACCCGAACGAATCAGACCGGCGATGCCGGCAACATCCATTTTACCTTCAATAGGAGCATTGTTGACGCACTTTGAAATTGTCAGGTCATTGGAAGTCGAGCTGCCAAGAATGCCACCGACATAGTCCGCATTGCTGACGGTAACAGAACCGTTATTGATGCATTCTATCAGCACGAGTGACCCATACCCGCTTGCTCCGGCAATGCCGCCCAGACAGCCGGTGCCTGAAACGGTCGCTGAATTAGTGCAATTTGTAATGGATTCTGCAATGCTGCCGGCGATGCCGCCGACCTCTTTACCTCCTAAAACGGTACAATCATTGTCTACGGTGCAATTAGCTATCGCGCCGCCGTCTCCGCTAATACCGCCAACAGCACTCACGCCAGAAATTTTAGTATTTATAGTCTGACAATTTTCAATCGTTGCCTGATTCGAGCTTCCTGCTATTCCGCCAACTACCGATTGATGTGTAATAATGGTAGAATTTGTTACTTTGCAGTTTGTGATTTTTGACCTGCCCGCGCTGCCAATCACCGCACCCACCGGATTATATATATCTGTATTAATTACAGCGGAATCAATTGTCAGGTTTTGAATGGTTGCATCGTTTACGTTGGCGAATAAGCCCCCATCCGTGGAATATAATCCAATAATGGAATGGCCATCGCCATCAAATGTTCCTGCAAAAATATTAGTCGCAGAGTTTCCCGACATACTTTTCCACTCTACAGCGTTTTCCGTCCAGTTCTCATCCGTCACACCATTCAGGATAATATTATTACCAAGTTTGATTGTAATACTACTAAAATTACAGAAATATTCAAAATTCTCGTCCTGTAAAATTTGATACAGACCAAGCAATTCAGCCGCAGTCGTTATCGTATAACTATCCTTTTTATTGTTAATATCAAACCATGCCACATCAGGTGAGATAGATAGGGTTTCTACTTCTTTTGTAGCGGTGTTCGCGTCAACGGCAGATGCCGCAGGTGCCATGGTGAGCATCATGCACACCGCAAGCAAGATGGATAACAAGCGTTTTCTCATGGTTCGTTCCTCCTCGTGATAAAAAGATTTTATATTTTTTCCGCGGCTCCCCGCGGTTGGGGATACTATATCACATTATACCCATTATATCGGGAATATTCAAGCCCCGCCTTGTAAATATATAATATAGAAATCACAAACGAGGTGGTTTCTATGATTTCCTACGAGCCGCTTTGGGCTACGATGCGGCAAAAAGGCGTTACGACCTACGCGCTTATCAAGAACTACTCTTTCAGCCGCGGCACACTGGACTCTCTGAAGCATGACCGCAACATTTCAACGGCTACGCTCAACGACTTGTGCAACATTCTCTCCTGCCGTGTGGAGGACGTGCTGGTGCATATCCCCGATGAAACATAAAAAGACGCTTTCAAAGCATGGTTACACCATGCCTAAAGCGTCTTTCTTTATCGGTTTTAATCTATTCCGGACAGCAAAAATGGACAGAGTTTTACTCTGTCTGTCTGTCTGTCTGTCTG
>CAVJNH010000119.1:0-3380 GCA_963651005.1 Oscillibacter sp. MSJ-31 | reverse complement strand
GGGGTCGTCGGCAGCGTCGCGCGGCGTGACGAGCTGGAGCAGGACGGGCTTCAAGGCTCCGATGAGGGTGAGCGACCCGGCGGCCACGCCGGGCGTGTTGGAGAAGATGTCGACGGACAGTCCGAGGGCGAAGCTCCACAGCAGGACGGCCCACTGCGGATAGTTTCTCGGAAACCTTGCCACGAAATAGACGTAGATTAGTGGCGTGGCGACCTCGAAGAGATGGATGCGCCCCAACACCGTCGCCTGCGCCAGGACGTAGACGACGAACCATGCTGCCCGTTTCAAGAGTTCTATAGACATCGGACTTTGTTATTCCTTGACACTGAGTTCGAGGGAGTCGCGCGCCGCCTGCAAGAGCTGCGGGCGTTCCCTGAGGTTTTTATCACTGATGACGACCACGTCGCGCAGGCATCCGAAGTCGACAAAGAGCCGGACCTTGACGCGGTAGGAGAGTCCGTCGGCCGAGTTGTAGACGGTTTCCACCCGTCCCACCATGACTCCCGGCGGAAAGATGCTGGAGTAGCCGTTGGTCTCGACCTTGTCGCCCCATTTGAAGCGTGCGTGGCGCGGCACGTCCTCCAGATAGGCCACGGTAGCGTCTTTTCCGTCCCACCGCAGCACGCCGAAGTAGCCCCGTCCCCGTATGGTGCAGCTGATGTGCGACGAGGTGTTGAGCAGGGGAATGACCACGGAATAGTGGTCTGAGACGAGGCAGGTGACCCCGACGACTCCCAGTCCGCAGGCCACGCCCATCCCCACTTCGATGCCGTCGGCCGCTCCCCGGTCGATGGTCATCAGGTTGTCGGGGCGGTTCAGCTCGTTGGAGACTACCTTGGCCGGCACGAGTGCGTACTGGCCGAGCATCCGGAGTTCCTGCCGTTCCGCCGCCGTGGTGTCTCCGGTGAGTTCCCCGTAGAGTCTCCGCAGCTGCGTGACTTGCCGCTCCAGGTAGAAGTTGCGCGTCGTGAGTTCCTCGTTGGCCTTCGCCAGCGAGAGGTAAGCCTCCGCCTTCGACCTCACGCCGTTGACCTTTCCTGCCACGACGTTCGCCGAAGAGAGCCACACGCTGCCCTGATAGCTGTTGTAGTGGAACAGCAGCACGGCGCTGACCGTTTCGAGCAACAGGAAAAGGAACCAGTGGTGGTACTTCTTCAGGAACTCCAGCAGGTTGTGCATCTCGCCTTATCGCATCAGGAATGAGAAACGGTTGATGTTCTTCAGGGCGATGCCGGCACCCTTTGCCACGGAGTGCAGCGGGTCTTCGGCCACGTGGAACGGGATGTTGAGCTTCTCCTGCAGACGGCGGTCGAGGCCGCGCAGCTGTGCGCCGCCTCCGGAGAGCCAGATGCCGTTCTTCACGATGTCGGCGTAGAGTTCCGGCGGCGTGTTCTCCAGTGCCGAAAGCACGGCGTTCTCTATCTTGACGATGGTCTTGTCGATGCTGTGCGCGATTTCCTGATAGCAGACGGCCACCTCCATGGGCAGTGCGGTGACGCGGTTCGGGCCGTGCACCACGTAGTCCTCCGGAGCTTCCGGGCCGAGGTCGGTGAGGGCCGAGCCTACGTTGATCTTGATGCGTTCCGCCATGCGCTCGCTGACCTTCACGTTGTGTTGGCGCGCCATGTATTCCTGGATGTCGGCGGTCAGGTCGTCACCGGCGGTGCGGATGGAGTTGTTGCTGACGATGCCGCCGAGCGAGATGACGGCGATTTCCGTCGATCCGCCGCCGATGTCGACAATCATGTTGCCCTCCGGCGCTTCCACGTCGATGCCGATGCCGAGGGCGGCAGCCATCGGTTCGAAGATGAGGTAGACGTCGCGTCCGTCGGCGTGTTCGGCCGAGTCGCGCACGGCGCGAAGCTCCACTTCGGTAGAGCCTGACGGCACACCGATGACCATGCGGAGCGAGGGCGAGAAGAGGCGGGAGCCGGTGTGCACCATCTTGATGAGTCCGCGCATCATCTGCTCGCAGGCCGAGAAGTCGGCAATCACGCCGTCGCGCAGGGGGCGGATGGTGCGGATGTTGGAGTGCGTCTTCTCGTACATCATCTTGGCTTCGCTGCCGACGGCAATCATCTTGTCGGTGCGGCGGTCCAGCGCCACCACCGACGGCTCGTCGACCATGATTTTGTCATCGCTGATGATGATGGTGTTGGCCGTTCCGAGGTCCATGGCTATTTCCTGTACAAAGCTGAAAAATCCCATAGTTTAGTCTGTGTTTCGTTTGTAATTTTCCGGTTGTTTCATTTCTTGTCGAACCACGCATGGATGGCGGTGTCGTAGTGGCTGCTGACCCCGAAGGCGCGCGTGGCGAGCATCCGGCGCTGCTCCAGCGTGGTGGCGGCTCCCTGCCGGTTGAGGATGTCGAGCAGCACGCCGTATTCGGCCTTGGAGGGCACGATGACCACGTCGTTGAAGTTCTTGGCTCCTGCGCGGATGAGCGAGATGCCGCCGATGTCGATTTTCTCGATGATGTCGGCGTCGCCGGCTCCGCTGGCCACCGTCTGCTCGAAGGGGTAGAGGTCTACGATGACGAGGTCGATTTCCGGAATCTCGTACTGTTTCATCTGCTGCCGGTCGCCCTCGTTGTCGCGGCGTCCGAGGATGCCCCCGAACACTTTCGGGTGGAGGGTCTTGACGCGTCCGCCGAGGATGGAGGGGTAGGTCGTCACGTTTTCCACTTTCTCGCACGCGTAGCCCAACCCCTCGATGAAGGTCTGCGTGCCGCCGGTGGAGAGGAACTTCACGCCCTCGCCGTTGAGCTTTGCCAGCAACTCCTCCAGCCCGTCCTTGTGGAACACGGAGATGAGTGCGGTCTTGATTTTCTTGGTTTCTTCCATAATTGCAGTATAACGTTATATTGTCTGTCTGAATCCGCGTTTTCCGTAACGCCCTGCAAAGTTACAAAAAAGACCTTATATTGCCATTCGTTTTCCGGAAAATTTTATTTGTGTCCCCTTCCGGCGGTTGCACTCGCGGCATTGAGGTTCTTGTTTGCCCTTGCTGCTGCTTAGCCGTTATGGGCTTGCTTGGTCGTCATGGGGCTGCGTCGAGGCGGTTGACCGGATTTCCTGCTCCGTCAGACCTGTGGCCTGCACAACGGCCTCGACAGGCATTTTCAGGGAGAGCAGATTCCGGGCTATTTCAAGAGCCTTTTGTGTTTCGCCCTCCGCGCGGCCTTTCTCCAGTCCTTCTTCCAGTCCTTCCGCACGGCCCTCCTGAAAGCTGTCGGACAGCAGGGTCTTCTCCACGCGCACATTGTCCCAGAACTTGTCGTAGGCCAGCAGCTTGCACAACAAATCTGGGTGTCGCCCGAATATCTTCTTGAACGGCAGGTCGGCTTTGGGGTCAAGGTATTTCATACGCGCTTGTTGTTT
>CAVJNH010000118.1:0-3753 GCA_963651005.1 Oscillibacter sp. MSJ-31 | reverse complement strand
TGATGGACGACGGCAGCATGGTGGACAAGACCAGGAGCGACAAGAGCGTCGCCATTTATGACCCCGCCACCGATGAGCGCAAGATGATTGACCCGAGCGCAGACACGGGCATCAAGGCACTTCAAGAGGCGATGAGTGCGGAAGCCTATGACGCGCGCATCGAGAGCGAGCGGCAGGAGTATGTGCGGCAGCAGTTGGACGATGCGCAGGGCAAGGTGCGTCTCGCGCCCGGCCAGCAGATCACGTTGCCGACCGGCGAGGATGCCATCGTCATGGCCACCGAAGGCGGCAACGTCACCGTGAGGCTTGCCGACGGTTCGCAGACCACGGTGCAGTTGTCGGAGCTTCAGCGCATCAGGGACGAGAAGGCGCTTGCGGACTACAACAAGCGCCACGGCATCACCCCGGAGCAAAGCGATGAGCAGTCGCAGGACGGTGCCGGACAGGAGCCTGAAACGGAGGCGGCACATGACGGGGAAGGCGTCTCCCCCACTCCATCGGAGGCGGCACATGGCAGCGGCCTGGTGACAGGAGCGCCAGCGGACTACACGCCCGACATGGAGCTCACCGTGCGCGACGAGGACGGCACGGAAAAGCCGGCCATGGTGATGGGACGCGTGCGCTATGAGAACGGCGCCTTTGTGCCTGACGAGAACGGAAGCATCGTCGAGTACTACATGGACGGCGAGGTGAAGCACGACCATGTCGACAAGTTGCGCGACAAGGTGGTGGCCTATGTGGAGGCAGGGCAGACAGAGGCCGAAGGCGGCGAAAGCGAAACGAAAACCGCCGACAGCGAAACGAACCCTACGGAGATGTTCCTTCATGGACAGTTGAATGCCAAGGAGTACCTGTTGCAGATGGGATATTTCCCCGAGTGGATAGACAAGCAGACGGATGAGACGCTATTGGATGAAGCGGCCCATGTCGCCGAACTCAACCCACACGCCAAGGTGCACTATGCCGAAGGGTCGCCTGTTGTCGAGGAAGAGCCGAAGCAGGAAGGTGCTCCGGCTGAAAGTGCAGTGCCTGCAGCGGAGCCGAAGACAGAAGAGCCTGTTGAACAGCAGCAAGCGCCTTCCAAGACGGAGGACGCGGAGGCGGCGAGAGAAGCCATGCCGATGCGCGAGGACGGTGAGGAGGACTGGCAGGCCACCACTCCCGAGCGTGCGCACCAGTACATATACAACGAGACGGACCTCTCACGGAGTGAGGCCAACCAGTTTGTGGCGGCCAATGCGGACGCGGCAGAAAAGGCGCTGGCAAAGGCGCAGTCTGCCCAGATGCCCCAGGTGGGCACGAGCATCCAGAAGTACAACCAGGCCAAGGCCAAGCGCCAGGAGAAGATCGACGAGGCGCAGCGTGCCGTGGACTACTGGAACCGTGTACGCGAGATACAGAACGGCATCCAGCGTGAGGAGAACGAGCGCAGGAAGGCCGAGGATGTCGCACGTCATGAAGAAGCGGTGGCACAAGCGCAGACCGACTTCGAGACACGCAAGCAAGCCGAGGCGGAGCGGAAGGCCGTGGGTAACGAGAACCCGATGCCTGCCATCACAGACAAGTGGAACGGCGCGCAGAAGGTGGACGGCCACCGTGACGAGATCATGCTTCCCGACGGCACACCGCTGAAAGGCCACTATGTACTGCATGAGAGCGGTGCGTCATCGCCGAGCCACAATCCGCAGACCTGGCAGAAGACGGAAGGTTTCCCGATGGATGCCAATGACAACAGCGTGAACGACCGCGAATATGACCGTGACCGCGATGCGCAGGAGTACACGAAGCAAACGGCCGAGCATTACGACCAGCGCGCATTGCAGAACGTCCCCGTAGTCAGTGCCGACGGTGTGGTGCTGTCCGGCAACGGCAGGACGATGGCCGGCGAGCTGGCGGCACAGAACAATACGGACGGTGCGTACCTGGACTACCTGAAGGAGCATGCCTACAAGTGGGGCTTCACTCCCGAGCAGGTGGAGGGCATGCAGCACCCGAGAGTGTCGTTTGTGCCCGACGAGGCATTGCCCTACACGGCGGAGACCTTCGCCAGGTTCAACAATCCGGACATGAAGTCGCAGAACAAGACCGAGCAGGCCGTAAAGCTCGGCAAGACGGTGGGCGACGACACATTCAAACGCATCGTGCGATCCATCAACGGCTACGATACGCTCAGTGATTTCTACAACGACCCGCAGGCGAGCCTCGGCGCGGTGTATGACCTGCACAACGCCGGTGTGGTGCCAAGGGCACAGCTGGCAGAGATGGTGGACGGCGTGCGCGGACAGGAGAAGTTGAGTGCCGTGGGGCGTGAGTTTCTGGAGAACATGCTCATCGGCAAGGCCTTTGACAGCGATCCCGACGTGGTGCGCATGTTGACGGCAGAGCCCGCCATGCGTCAGACCGTCATCACCGCACTGGGCGAGATAGCCGACAATATCGCGCTTGGCGACGGTTGGTCGGTGCAGAAGGAGTTGTCGGATGCGGTCAGACTGTGCTATGACGCCCGGAACAACGGAGCAAAGTATGGCGAGATCGTCAGCATGTACGCACGTCAGGGCGTGCTGTTCGCAGATCCCGACCAGCTGCAGACGGCGGCAGACTTCAACAACGCCACGATGCTGATGCTCGCGGACATTCTGAACGACAAGCGCGTGACCCTGCTGAAGACGACACTGCAGTTATACAACAATGAAGCAAGACAGAGCGCAAGCGGCCAGGCCGACCTGTTCGCAGGTGGCGTCAAGGGCCGTGAGGACATCTTGCACAACGTAGTCAATTATATAAACGAGAATTATGGCAAACGAAAAGAACTTGAAGCAGCCCGGGCAGCAGCCGTGGAGCGAAGAAAAGCAGAAAGCGTTCAACAAGATGGCGCTCCTTCAGCAGTCAGCGGAGAAGCAGGCACCGACATACATGGAGAAAGTGAGAGCCGAGTTTCAGAAATTCATAAAGGTCTGAACGACGAGGAAGCGGACGTGCTTTTGTCTCACATGGAGGATGAACCCACTGATATTCCACAGTTGGAACTAAATCCGAAGAACTGGGCAGAACAATTCGGTGAAGACGGGAAGGTTTCAACTCCAATGGGTAAAGTAAAGATGGGCGAGAACCAGATTGCTAAACTGTTCGAGAAAGGACGTAGTGAGCAATTTGGCATGATAAAGCCAACCCTCGAACACCCACAAGTAGTTGTCGAAGTGCCTTCAGAAGCCACAGACGGAAACACAGAACGTGCAAGTTCATTGCTGTTCATAAAGACATTCAAGGGAAAAGACGGCAAGAAAGTGTATTACTTCAAGTCAGTGACCGTCAAAAAAGATGGCCTTGAAGTCAGCGTAAGCAGCCATTATGACCGCGCGAAACGAGTAAAGGAAGCGTTGGAAAAAGGGAAGTTGCTATACCGATTTGACGGTGGCGCACAGACCGAACGCCACCCTGCTGACGTTTCTGTGACAACTTCCCCCGAAAGTTCGCAGGGGAAAGATGGGTCACCGGTGGACGAAATTACCACCATCAGTCCTGCTACAAATGATGAAGCAGCCGGCAGTTCCGATTTTTCTGCTCTTGATGACGTAAGCAAAGATAAGAACAATCCGTCAGACGCGCAAGAGAAAACGGAGAAAGTTGTTGAAAATAAGGCTTCGAAGCCGCTTTCGGCCAAGATTGATTGGAGCACAAGAGAAGAACCGCCTGTTTCCGAAGCCGAGTGGATGGACATGATGCGCTTCGAGTATGAAGGCAAGACTGTTCCGG
>CAVJNH010000117.1:0-4033 GCA_963651005.1 Oscillibacter sp. MSJ-31 | reverse complement strand
CACTTCTCGATGGATTTGCCTAAGGAAGAGCGGAAAGAGATGGTAATCACTCATTTGAGCTATAAACCAGTAGAGTTGCCTTGGAGTTGTTGGCAGAGCGGATCGGTGGAAGTGACGATGAAGGAGAACGTAAGCCGTCTTGCCGAGGTTTCTGTTGCCGGAAAGAAAGTCAAGGTGAAGAAAGTTTCGCACAAGGGCATCAAGACTCCCGGTGACGTGGTGTTCAAGAATGTCACGAATACGACCTACGAGATAGGCCCGATTATTTCCAACAAAAGGGACTATATCGTCAGAGGGCTGGATTTCAAGGTGAAGAAATGCTCTTTTGACGAGTGTGTGGTTCGTATCATCATCTATGAAATCGTGGACAACCGTTTGGTTCCGGTGCAAAAGAAACCCATCTATCTGAAGTGCTACGGTGGGCAACGGAAGGAAGACTATGCCGTGAAGCCGTCGGAGCAGATTATGCTTCGGAAAGGCCATGACTATTATGTCGGTGTTGCCGTAGTGTACAGCACGAGAAAGGGCGAAATCCATTTTCCGGCCTTCCTGCGCAAGGGGTATGTCCGCAATCTCTTGAGCGGCAAGATGAAGAAGCTCCCTGCAACGATGGGCATATCCATGACTGGGGTGGAAACAAAAGAATAGAAATGAAAATAAAGTTGGAAACGCGCTCGCGGTATGGGTTGCCTATAAGACCTTTGGCTGATAAGGCTATTCCTTGCAGGATTCAAATGGTTACAGCATCCCGAATATTTTTCTGAGTTTGTCCGCTTCGGCTTTCAGTTTCTTTGGATTTGATGCTTTCAATCTTTGCAAATTCTGCATTTTCCATCTTATCGAGGGGAACGCCCTAAAAGATGAGTATGGAGTGTTCTCCCAATCAACGGATAGTTCTTCAAAGCCAATTAGAAAACGTCTATCATCCTCCGTCATCACAGCATTGACATCCGTGACAAGTTTCTCTCTTGTCTCTTCAAAGTCATTATAGCCAAAGGGTATCTCACTCATACCGGAGAACTGATGCTCCATCGCCTCATGCTGATTGATAAAGTTAGGGGCAAATGACTCATGTATGGGACGGTCACTTCCAAGCAGACTGAATATCAGTCCTTCTTTTACATCTGCCAAGGGAATGTCCATCTGTTTTACATCAAAAAGGTCACGAGGATGCTGGCGCGACAATGCGGCGGAAATCTTCCCTCCATAAAGTTGTGGTATGGATACAATCCTTGCATCAACTTCCATTCCGAACAGGGATTGGGCTTTTTGGCATAAAGGCAACACGGCAGCCTCTCCACATACAAGCCCCCGTTTTGTCTGGTTTACCTCAATCTTAACCTGGTATCCCTGGCTTTCACAAGTGATTTTGCTTATGTCAAGACGCGGAATAACCCTCACATCCCTGAATCTGCGCTTAACCTTGTCCGCAATTCTTACAAGAGCCTCGTTTATTCGCTCAAGGCTTGTAATCCTGTCCTCAATGGGAATATATGTCACATCGATGTCCACCGAAAGGCGGCATAGGTTTTTCATAAACAGGTTGATGGCCGTTCCTCCATGTATGGCGAAACAATCCTCGTCCGTTACAAACGGCAGGATTCTCAACAGAAGTCCGACTTTTTGTCGATATACCTCATTCATAATCAGCAAGATCTTTGGGTATTACAATGTCGTATGCGGAAATCTTCACGCCACCTTTCATAAAACTCCGTGTGCCCGATCCGAGTGATATGTGGGAAAAGTCAAGTTTGCCAAACCAGCGGTGACGGGCCTTTTCCGCCATATACAGAAACAGCCGCTTCACCTTCACGGAAGTGCAGCCCTCCAACAGCTGTTGTACGAGGGAAAACCGGAGGGATGTAAGCATTTCCATAAGATAATATACATCCATCAAATCATAACGGGTCGGTGAGAGCAGGATACATTCCATTATCGCCCTTTCCGGCGACGATACGGTCAACCTCTGTCCCTGATAATCCTGTTGCTCGATACCTGCAGTTCCCAATACTTTGGACGACACTTCTACAAGATTCATATCAAGGTCTGCGTCATTTAACCATTTGGGAAGCGGAGGCCTTACTGGAGAAAAGACAACGGCTGTCGGTTTTCCCATCGCAATGTAATGGGAAACGCCCTTCAGTTCCAACGCAGATGCGGCACCTATATGATATTTCATGCCGACCTGTTTTTGATACGAAGCCAATATGCCATAAAGCGAAAGCGTGTCTCCGTTGAATTGATACACACCGGTGGATATACGTCGTAACCACCCCGAGGCCACGTAATCATAAACTTCACTTCTGGTAAAGCCTGATTTTTCCAGCCATGAAGTGAGCATGATTCCATTGGAGGGTATTTGCTGACGCAGATTGTTTATTTTAGTTCCCATTTTGCAATGATTTTCCTTGCAAAATTAACACTAAAATAAACAGCAACCAAATTTTTCGCCGAGAAAACTGAAATAATGTTTAGTGTTTAATGTTTAGTGTTTAATGATGCCCCTTCTTCCTGACCTTCTGGGTGTTCGGCAAGAAGCCGGCGATGATGCCGAAGAGGGGCAGGAACGCACTGACCTGGAAGATGAACTCGATGCTGGTCTTGTCGGCGAGCCAGCCGAAGAAGGCGGAACCCAAGCCGCCCAATCCGAACATCAGGCCGAAGAAGATGCCGGCAATCAGTCCCACCTTGTCGGGCATCAGGTCGGTGGCGTAGACCACGATGGAAGAGAAGGCCGAGGCGATGATGAGGCCGGAGAGGAAGGTGCAGACGAGGGTCCACGTGAAGTTGACGAAGGGCATGGCGAGGGCGAAGGGGGCGGCTCCCAGGATGGAGAACCATATCACGTACTTCCGCCCGAACTTGTCGCCCAGCATGCCTCCCGCTACTGTTCCGATGGCAAAGGCGGCAAGGAAGACGAAGAGGCAGAGCTGGGAGGCTTGCACGGAAATGCCGAACTTGTCCATCAGGAAGAACGTGAAGTAGCTGGTGATGCAGGACGTATAGAAATACTTCGAGAAGACCAACAGGATGAGAATCATCAAGGCTCCGTACTTGGCCCGCTTGGAGATGTCGTGGTTGAGGAGCGGTTGCCGCTGCGGATGGTTGACCACATAGGCGAGTCGCGCCTTATACCAAGTGCCCAACCGAACCATGAGGATGGCGGCCACCAGTGCTGCCAAGGCAAACCATGAGATGGCGTGTTGCCCGAAGGGCAGGATGATGAGGGCTGCCAGCAAGGGGCCTACCGCCGAACCGCCGTTGCCGCCCACCTGAAAGATGGACTGTGCCAGGCTCTTCTTGCCGCCCGAGGCCAACTGGGCTACCCGCGAGGCCGTGGGGTGGAAGACGGAAGAGCCCAGTCCGACCACGCTCACCGCCAGGAGAATGAGGAAATAGTTCTCGGCGAAAGCGAGCAACAGCAACCCCACCAAGGTAAAGCACATGCCCACCGACAAGGCGTAGGGTCGTGGATGCTTGTCGGCGTAGAGGCCGGTGAAAGGTTGCAGGATGGAGGAGGTCATCTGAAACACCAGCGTGATGATGCCTATCTGTGCAAACGAGAAGTCGAACTTGTCCTTCACGATGGGGTAGATGGAGGGGATGATGGACTGGATCATATCGTTCAGGAAATGGGAGATGCCGCAAATGACGAGCATCGAGTACACCGTGCCCTCCACCATCGTAGGGTTTCCCTTCAACTTGCTGCCTATGGATTTAATCTTCATGTTTTGACTTTCATTTGCAAAAGTACGACTTTATTTTCAGTCGGCAAAATTACATAGAATAACTGATTCCACCAAGTCGTTTTGGTTTTTTTTTGTGGCATTTTGTCTTTCACATGTCCCTCTGACCCTTGCCAACTGAGGAGACGAATTTTCGCCACCTGCCACAATGAAAAAACGCCAACTTCCACAATGGAATTCCGCCAACTTCCATAATGTAATATAGAATATAGCAACTTTTAACTATTTTAGTTGTTTGATATTCAGTAAAATATTGTATTTTTGCAGCAGTTATTGAAAACAATAAA
>CAVJNH010000116.1:0-4178 GCA_963651005.1 Oscillibacter sp. MSJ-31 | reverse complement strand
CATGATAGCAACTTACGAAGTCATCAAGATGACGACGTTCGAGTTTGTTCGTGGCCAGTGTGTGTTTCACGCCTGTGCGATAGTCATAGAACCATATCTCCTTGGTGGGCTGTCCCTTGGTGAAGAACAGCACGTTGGCCTTGACACCCTGCGCATAGAAGATGCCCGTAGGCAAGCGGAGGATGGTATGAAGATTAAAGTCGGAAAGGAGCTTCTTGCGGATGGTCTCTCCGGCGTTGCCCTCGAAGAGCACATTGTCGGGCAGTACCACGGCGGCACGTCCGCCCGTCTTGAGCATCAGCATCATGTGTTGCAGGAAGTTGAGCTGGTTGTTCTTCGTCTCCACATAGAAGTCGGGGCGGTTGATTTCCACCGACCCGGCAGGACGGGTGCCGAAGGGCGGATTGGCAAGGATGACATCCACAAGGGTGGAAGGCTCTTTCTCCAAGGAATCCTCGCACACGATGGGGCTGTGGTCGGTGCCGATGCCGTGCAGATAGAGGTTCATGGCGGCGAGCGTCACCACAAGCGGCGTGATGTCGTTGCCGTGCAGTGCCTTGTTGTTGAGGAAGTCCAGTTTGTCGCGGTTCTGGCTCTGCTGCTTCATGTAGTCGTAGGCCGCGAGCAGGAAACCGCCTGTGCCGCAGGCCGGGTCGCATACGGTCTCGCCAATCTTGGGCTGCACGCAATCGACCATGGCCTGTATCAATGGGCGCGGCGTGAAGTACTGTCCTGCACCGCTCTTTTTGTCCTGTCCGTTCTTCTCCAGGATGCTCTCGTAGATGGCACCCTTCACGTCGCCGTCCATGATGAGCCATTGCTCTCCGTCAATCATGGTGATGACCTTTTTCAGGTACACAGGCTTGTCAATCTTGTTCTGCGCCTTGGTGTAGATGGTGCCGATGAGGTTGTCCTGTCCGCTCAACTGCTTCAGCGTGTCCTCGTATTGTTTCACGAGGTCGAAGCCGTCCAGCCCTGTCAGGTCTTTCCATCGGTAGCCGGCAGGAATGGAGGACGCTTCTCCGAACGTCTCTACATTCTCGTCGTCCATCTTCAGAAAGAGAAGATAGGTGAGCTGGGTGATATAGTCGGTGAACCCGACCCCTTGTCCTGCCAGTGTGGTGGCGAGGTTCCATACTTTCTTGGTGAGCGTCTGCTCTGTGGTTATGTTGTTGGCCATGTCTTTTCGTTATGCTGTTTTTCTCAATACTACAAATCTATATACGGAATCCAAAGCCTCGTCCGCCTTCTGCATATTGCCGAACGCGGCTATCAGTTGGGCGGCATGGGTGACGTCCGTTTTCCTTATCTCACGCACATTGCACGCGCCGTTGGCGGCAATGTATTCCACAATCCTGCTTATCAAGTCCTTTTGCTCGGGCGTGATGTCCATCTGCTTCCGGCCATACCAGAGGTTGAACATACTCCGGGCGGTGGGGCAGGCACTCTCCAACCGCTCCGTCTGACGATAGGCAAAGCGCACGAGCTGTATGATGTTGGTCAGTGCGTCCGCCTCTTCCTTCTTGGTGGTGCGGCGCACCTTGTCGCCATAAACGATGGCATACGAGTTCCACAGGAGCTTGGGGGCAAAGCGGTTGTTCGCTATCTTCAACTTGTTTTCCAAGTCCTTCAGCATCTGATAAGTGATGGGAGTGCCCTCGTTGTTGTAAAGGATGCGCAACGCCTCGATGTCATCGCTATGGTCGCGGCAATACTGCTCGAAGGCTTCGGTGGTGCTTTGTGCCTCTTCCACGGAGAAACCTTTGGAGATGAGCGTGTCCTCGCCGGGCATCAGCGTATTGACAAACCCTGCCGCCAGAATCAGGATGTATCTGCGCACATCGGCATGGTTGGCTATCGGCGAAACCAGTCCCTTGCGCTCGTTGTTGGGGGCGTTGATGTCTTCATACGGCGGCAACGGCGGTTGGTGCTCCGGGTCAAGCGCGTCATAGATACGCTGCGCCATCTCCTGCATATCGTCATGGGCCAAGCGGCGGAACTCTTCCCGCTGCGCCTTGTCGGCCTTGTTGTAGAGCCGCGACAGCGTGGAGGCAAGGCGACGGAGATAGTTGTCGGGCAGGTTGCCGTGGGAAAGGCGTTCCAGCAGTTCCTTCAAGGTGACGGTTTCCGTCTCCGGTCCCTCATACTGGCCGGGGATGACATGGTCGTGTTCGGTCACTCCCACGGCATCTACCAGGAAGAAGCAGTCTTTGCTGAGGGCATTGGGAGTGACATTGCGCAGTTGTTCGTCGCCGATAGTCCTTACGCCACGCCCTTTCATCTGGGTGTAGAGCGGAGCGGATGCCACGTCACGCATGAACATCACCACCTCCAGCGGCTTCACATCCGTGCCTGTGGCCACCAGCGTACAGGTCACGGCGATGCGGAAGTCCTTGTCGTTGCGGAACTGGCGTATCAGCTCGTTGCTGTCGCCTGCCGAATAGGTGATTTTCTGCACATAGCGTTCCATGTCGGCGTGGGGGCATTGCTCCCCGAACACCTCCCGGGCAATGTTCACGATGTTGGTGGCGTGGTTTTCGTTCAGCGCAAAGATAAGGGTCTTCGGCAGATACTCAAAGTCGGGATTGCGCCGTGGGTCGTTGAACATCTCCGTATAGACGGTATCCCGATAGGTGGAGAGGATGAGCTTGATCTGGGCGGGATTGATGATGCTACGGTTCAGCTCCTCCCGGGTGTATTGCTTCGTTTCCGTCGTGCAGACGGTTTTGACCTCGCCGGTGTATCGGGTTTCCACCCGGGTGCGTTGCCCTTCCATGATGGCTCCGCCCTCCTCGGTCACTCTGGTCTTGATGCGGTAGATGCGGCTGTCTACGTTCACACCGTCGATGATGGACTGTTCCAGCGTGTAGTTCACCACCCGGTTGTTGTTGAAGAACGCCATGGTCTCCGGTATGGGTGTGGCGGTCAGGCCGATGAGCCGTGCCGTATTGAAATATTCAAGCACCTTGCGCCAGTTGCCGTAGATGCTGCGGTGACACTCGTCGATGATGATGAGGTCGAAGAAGTCGTGGGGCAGCTTGGGGTTCTCCGGCAGTGACACTTCGCCGTCTGCCACGTCTTCATCGTCCTCGTCCGTATCCGTGATTTCCTCACCTTTCAGGAGGGAAAACAGTCGTTGGACGGTGCAGATGACCACGTTGCTTCCGGACGGCACATCGACGGATTTCAGTCGGTTGACAGTATAGATGGTGTTGAAAGCATCGCCGGTCTCCGTGAGACGGAATGTCCCGAACTCGTTTTCTGCCTGTTTTCCGAGATTATTGCGGTCTACAAGGAAGAGGACGCGGCGCATCGGCGTGTAACTGAGCATACGGTAGGCCGTGAGACAAGCCGTGTAGGTCTTGCCTGCACCGGTGGCCAACACCATCAAGGCCCGGTTCTGCCCGGTACGGAAGCTCTTCTCCAGTTCCGTGACCGCCTCATATTGACACGCCCGGAGCCCTTTCCTGTTCAATGTCGGAAGTCCGGCGAAAGGGTCTTCTATTCCCAACATCTTCACGATTTCCCTGGGGGTGTGGATGTGGCTGACGGTTTCCCATTCGGAGGTGTCACGATTCCTATAGTCGAGGAACTCTATTTCCTCGCCGTTCGACTTGTAAAGAATAGGCAATGGCTTTTCCCATGCCTGATAGCAGTCCGGCACACTCTTGGCGTAGGTGACGGTTTGCTCGCTGACCATGCCGGACGAAATGTCAACTTCCTCCCGTTTGGCTTCGAGCACCCCGACCGCTTTCCCGTTGATAAACAGAAAATAGTCTGCTTCAAGGTTGCCTTTGAGCAAACCTTCACGAATCGCAGCCGCAGTGATGGTGGGTTCATATTCGTCACGGTTAACCACCTTCCATCCTGCGTCGTTAAACCATCGGTCAATCTTGACCCTCGCTTTTTCTTCTGGAGTCATGGTTCTATCCTTTGTTTTTTGCATTAACTGCTACAAATTTAGGTAAAAAATTCGAGATTATAAGCCAATCGACATAAAAATGTAGAGTTTGATCACATTCTTGTCCATCATCTGGCTGATCTTGCAATTTTGGTGCAAAAATAAGGAAAAAAGATGATATGGACTGCATAAAATGAGGAAAAGATGCAGTGTATAGACTGCCGCAGAGTCAACCAGCAAGTGCAAGTTGTCTGCAAAGTTACGAATAATGTTTGAA
>CAVJNH010000115.1:0-4528 GCA_963651005.1 Oscillibacter sp. MSJ-31 | reverse complement strand
GCACCACGTGATGGTAAATTTACTGAGAAGATTGGTACGTACAATCCCAACACCAATCCTGCCACAGTAGACCTGAATTTCGAACGCGCACTTTACTGGGTAGAGGTCGGCGCACAGCCCACCGACACCGTGCGTAACATCCTCAGTGGCGAGGGCGTTTACCTGATGAAGCACCTCCGTGGCGGTGTGAAGAAGGGCGCTTTCGACGAGGCTGCCGCACAGAAGAAGTTCGACGCCTGGAAGGCTGACAAGCAGAAAGGTCTTGACAAGGTTCGCGACGAAGAAGCCAAGGCCAAGAAGGCCGCCGCAGAGAAGGAACTCGCACAGGAAAAGAAACTGAACGAGGAAGTGGCCAAGAAGGTGGCTGAGAAGAAGGCTGCCGAGCTGAAGGCCGCAGAAGAGGCCAAAGCTGCCGAAGAGGCTGCCAAGGCTGCTGAAGCCGCAGAGGCCGAGGCTGCTGCCGCTCCTGCTGAGGCTACGGAAGCTCCCGCAGAAGCTCCTGCAGAGGCATAATTCCTGTCACAGTATGAAAAACGGGAGAGGACGGATGACCATGATTCCGTCCTCCCTTTTTTGTTTGGACTGATGCACATCCTCGAAATACCGTCGTTCTTTCCGCCATACGGTGGGGAATTCTGTCTGGAACAAGCCAAAGCCCTGCAAGGTCTGGGGCACGAAGTCCGGATTCTGAGCCGCCTGCAACTGGGCATCAGCAAGGGGTGGCGCGACTTCTTCCTTCGTCCGTACACGCCCGTCATCGTGCGCATGGACGGGGTGGAGGTCTGGCGCGAGTTCCAGCGTGGGATTCCCAAGGTGGTGCGCCCCAACGTGGAGCGGTGGTTGAAGGGCGTACTGCAACTGGCGGAGACCTATTGCCGCCGGAATGGCCGTCCGGACTTGATTCATGCCCACTGCGTGAAATGGGCTGGACGGGCTGCCATGATGCTGTCGCGCCGATGGGGCGTTCCTTACGTCATCACCGAGCACCTGTCGTCCATGATTTATGCACGGGAGCTGGGAGACGGATCTGCCGCATGGCAAACGCCCCTCTTGCGCGAAGCCATGGAGCGGGCGGATAGGGTAGTGACGGTTTCCGACGAATTGGTCGGTGACCTTGCCCCATATTTCGGACAGGAATATGCCCACCAGACCATTTCCAATGTGGTTGACACGGACTTCTTCCATCCGGTCAACCGTCAGCGGACAGTCTCGTTCCGCTATTGTGCCGTGGGCAATTTCGTTCCGAGGAAAGGCTATGATCTCTTGGCAGAAGCGTTCCGGACATTGCAGCGTCGGGGGATGAAAGCCAGTCTGACGTTGGTCGGACAGGGTACGGATTCTTTGGCCTGCCGCCGCCTTTTCTCCGGTGTCTCCGATGTGCATTTTCACGGAGCGACGGACAAACGGGGCGTGCGCGAGGTGCTCTATGCCAGTGATGCGCTGGTGTTGCCCACACGGAGTGAGGCGCAAGGACTGGTGCTGCTGGAAGCGATGAGCACCGGTATTCCCGTAGTCACCACGGAGGCCGTTCCACTGCGTGTCCGACAATACTGCGGCTGTCTGACCGTGCCGAAGGAGCAGGTGTCGCTGTTGGCGGATGCCATGCAGCGCGTGGCGCAGCAATCCTTCTCGCCGCAACAGATAGCATCAGAAATCGCCCGCAACTGTTCCCCTTCCGTCGTCGGAAAACAGTTGGAGCGACTCTTTCTCCAGTTAGTGTAGTCCGTTCGTTGCTTTACTGTGCCCGCAGTGCGGCCAAGGACTCTTTCAGTGCAGCAATCTTCTCTTCCGAGTCGTGCTGCTTCTTGCGTTCCATGGCAACGACCGCTTCCGGGGCATTGGCCACGAAACGCTCGTTGGAGAGCTTCTTGACCACATCGGCAAGGAATCCTTCGAGGTGTTTCAGTTGGGCTTCCTGCTTTTCTATCTCGGCGGCAATGTCAATCATGTTGCCCAGAGGAACGGCAAACTCGTCGGTGCCCACCATGAAGGAGGCTGCCGTCGCGTCTTTCTCCGCCACCACCTGAATCTCGCTGATGTTGGCCATCTTGGTAATCACGTCGGTGTAGGCGGCATAGGGGTTGCTGCCCACGACCTGAAGCGTGAGGGGCTCCTTGGAAGCGATGTTCCTTTGGTTGCGCACCATGCGTACTCCCGATACCACTGATTTCACCTGTTCGATGTGTCCGGCCAAGGCTTTCTCCTCGGCGGTGGGAGCGTCCAGATGCAAGCTCTCGCGCATGATGCTCTCGCCGTCCTTGCGCTCGTAGAGTGCCTGCCAGAGTTCCTCGGTGATGAACGGCATGAAGGGGTGCAGCATCTTCAGCAGCACGTCGAAGAAGCGCAGGGTGGCCTCATAGGTGCTGCGGTCGATGGGCTGCGGCTCGCCGTTGACATAGGCCGGCTTCACCATTTCCAGATACCAGCTGGAGAACTCGTCCCAGAAGAGCTTGTACACGGCCATCAGGGCTTCGGAGATGCGGTATTTCCGGAAAAGATCCTGCAACTCCTCGTTCACCTCTTTCAGCTTGGCTTCGAACCATGCGGTTGCCGTCTTGCAGGCTTCCGGCTGCGGAATGTCGGCCACCTGCCAGCCCTTGACCAGACGGAAGGCGTTCCATATCTTGTTGTTGAAGTTACGTCCCTGTTCGCAGAGGGCATCGTCGAAGAGGATGTCGTTGCCGGCCGGTGCAGAGAGCATCATGCCCATGCGCACGCCGTCGGCACCATACTTCTCGATGAGTTCGATGGGGTCGGGGCTGTTGCCGAGTGACTTGGACATTTTCCGTCCCAGCTTGTCGCGCACGATGCCGGTGAAGTAGACGTGCCGGAAGGGCATCTTCCCCACGTATTCGTACCCTGCCATGATCATGCGTGCCACCCAGAAGAAGATGATGTCGGGCCCCGTCACGAGGTCGCTGGTGGGGTAGTAGTAGTTCATTTCCTCGTTGTTCGGATGGTTGATGCCGTCGAACAGCGAGATGGGCCAGAGCCACGAGGAGAACCAGGTGTCGAGGGCATCCTCGTCCTGATGCAGGTCGGCATCGGTCACGCCGGGATTCTTCTCCTTGGCCAGTGCCAGTGCCTTTTCGCGGGTCTCTGCCACGACGAAGTCACCGGCCTCGTTGTAGTAATAGGCCGGGATGCGGTGTCCCCACCAGAGCTGACGGGAGATGCACCAGTCCTGGATGTTTTCCAGCCAGTTCTTGTAGGTGTTCTTGTACTTCTCCGGGTAGAACTTGATGTCGTCGTCCATGACGGGAGCCAACGCCAGGTCGGCAAAATGCTGCATACGGAGGAACCATTGCAGGGAAAGGCGCGGCTCGATGGCCGTGTCGGGATTGCGCTCCGAGTAGCCCACCTTGTTGGTGTAGTCCTCGATGCGCTCCATCAGTCCGGCTTCCTGCAGGTCTTTGGCAATCTGCTTGCGGCAGTCGAAGCGGTTCATGCCCACGTAGAGCGGCGACTGTTCCGAGATGGTGCCGTCGGCATTGAAGATGTCGATGGTTTCGAGGTTATGGGTCTTCCCCAGCATATAGTCGTTGGTGTCGTGGGCCGGGGTCACCTTGAGGCAGCCCGTGCCGAACTCGATGTCCACGTAGCGGTCTTCGATGACGGGAATCACCCTGCCCACCAGCGGTACGATGACCTTGCGGCCTTTGAGCCACTGGTTCTTCGGGTCTTTGGGGTTGATGCACATGGCGGTGTCGCCCATGATGGTTTCCGGACGGGTGGTGGCCACTACGGCGTAGTAGCCCTTGCTGTCCTTATGGATGATGTTCCCCTCTTCCGCCAGAGCCTGTTCGTTGTCGAGGGTGGAAAGGCCGTCCACGTAGTATTTCAGATGGAACAGGTGGCTCTGCTCTTCCCGGTAGACGACCTCCTCGGTAGAAAGGGCGGTGAGTGCCTTCGGGTCCCAGTTGACCATGCGGAGTCCCCGATAGATCAGTCCTTTGTTGTAGAGGTCCACGAACACCTTGATGACGCTCTCCGACCGTTTCTCGTCCATGGTGAACGCCGTGCGGTCCCAATCGCACGAGGCTCCCAGTCTGCGCAGCTGTTTGAGGATGATGCCGCCGTGCTCGTCGGTCCAGTCCCAGGCGTGTTTCAGAAACTCCTCGCGTGTCAGGTCATGCTTCTTGATGCCCTGCTCCGCCAGTTTCTTCACCACCTTGGCCTCGGTGGCGATGGAGGCATGGTCTGTGCCCGGCACCCAGCAGGCATTCTTTCCCTCCATGCGTGCGCGCCGCACCAGAATGTCTTGGATGGTGTTGTTCAGCATGTGTCCCATGTGGAGCACACCGGTCACGTTGGGCGGTGGGATGACGATGGTGTAGGGTTCGCGTCCGTCGGGCTTCGAGGCGAACAACTTATGGTCTAACCAATACTGATACCATTTGGATTCGACCTCTTTCGGGTCGTATTTGCTTGCTAATTCCATATATAATTTGATGTGTCTTCTGCCAATCAAGGTGCAAAGGTACGATTAAGCGAGGGAAATACAAAGAAAAACTCGTTTTTTCTTTTA
>CAVJNH010000114.1:0-4606 GCA_963651005.1 Oscillibacter sp. MSJ-31 | reverse complement strand
AGCTGAAGGAAGAGGAACAACGCCTGAAAGACTCCCTGTTCCGCATCATGACGAGTGCCGCCACAGTGCCTCAATCCATCACCGACGACGTGCTGGACGAACTGGAAAGCCAGTTGTAAAGCGTCCCGCGTATGGTATGGAACTATACAGAGATACATTCTTAAAACCTAGATAAGGATATATGATGACCAGTTCAAATTCGCCAGTGGTACTACCTCAAGTGCCCACGAGGTACTACCTCATGTGTCGGTGAGGCTATGCTTCATCAACCGAAACAGCAGACAACTTGAAATATAAGACGGATATCGGGGTTGACGATGTGATAGTGGAACGAATTATTTGAATGAAAAAGTACAACAATAAATGATAATAAGGGATGATATACAATTCGTTTAATTTCATTATTCTTTTTCCTCTGATATTCCTGTTATATTATGCCATACCAGGAAAGTATAAGAAAGGAAGAAATCTGTTTTTGCTGATAGTGAGCTATCTGTTGTATCTCAATTGGAATCCCGTTTATGCTTTGATTCTATTAGGCATAACGATTGTAACATACTTCACTGCAAGGCTACTTGAATATGGAAAGAACAGAAAGAGAAATGCCATATGTGTAATGATGGGGGGGATTTCGTTGTTCCCTCTACTGTTCTTTAAGTATTTCAACTTTATCAATGATTCATTGTTTTCTATACTGTCCCTGTTCGGCTTGCGATGGGAACTTCAAGGTATGAATTGGGCAATACCGGTAGGTATTTCTTTCTTCTCTCTACAGGCACTTGGCTATGTGTTAGATGTGTATCACCGGCGGATAAATGCAGAGCGTGATTTTCTGGTTTATGCGCTCTTTGTCGGGTTCTTTCCGTCAATAGTTGCCGGTCCAATCAACAAGGCATCACTTGTGATACCGCAGATTAAAACTTTGAGACCATATTTTGATTATTCCAAAGCGGTAGTGGGGCTGAAGATGCTACTTTGGGGGATGTTTATGAAGGTAGTCGTTGCCGACAGAGTTGCCCTTTATGTTGACACCGTACTTCCCTATTATACCCACTATACGGGCATGACCTGTTTTGTTGCAAGTATCATGTACACGATTCAAATTTATGCTGATTTTGCGGGATATTCGTTGATGGCTCTTGGGGTAGGCAAGGTGCTGGGATTTGAACTTACAGCGAACTTCCGAAGACCCTATTTCGCTGTGAGTGTGACCGATTTCTGGCACAGGTGGCATATTTCACTTTCGACGTGGCTGAAAGACTATGTGTATATTCCGCTTGGTGGCAGCCGCTGTTCAAAAATGCGAAGCTATTGGAATATATTCGTGACATTCCTTGTAAGTGGTATTTGGCATGGAGCCAACTGGACCTTTATCGTGTGGGGGATGTGGCATGGCCTGGCTCAGATTGTAGAAAAGGCGATAGGACAGCAGCAATGTGACTATGGATGGTTTGGAAAGACCGTCAAGATTGTCGTTACTTTTCTGTTGGTGAATTTTGCCTG
Source organism: Oscillibacter sp. MSJ-31 (assembly GCA_963651005.1). Lineage (GTDB taxonomy): Bacteria > Bacteroidota > Bacteroidia > Bacteroidales > Bacteroidaceae > Prevotella. The sequence continues at coordinate 3,103 of CAVJNH010000114.1, read as the reverse complement.
GATATTTTTCCGTATGCCTTCACTGGATGATGCCTGCGGTGTAATAGCTCGTATTTTTGACATCTCGCAGCCAATGGCAGTCTATATACACGGATTCACAGCTACCTTCTTCATGGGAATTGGTGTCTCAATGTTGTTGATAAAAGACATAACAGATGAGTACTATCCCCATCGCTTTAAGATGTTTGACAACCGTTGTGCTGTAGTAAGATGGGCTTCATACTTGGTCGTGATGGTTATGATTCTGCTCTGTGGCGTGTTTAGTGCAGACCAATTTATTTATGCAAATTTCTAAAGCCATGAAAAAGTTTCTTTGCAAATTAATCTGGTTCTTACTTCTTTTTTTTGTAGTTGACAGAATAGTAGGATATGGTTTTTCGTATATGGTGAATCATACGAAAGGAGGATATGTAGGACATCATAAATATATCAACGACAAGTGTGACAAAAAGCTTGTAGTGTATGGTTCTTCGCGAGCATTACACCATTACAATACGAAGGTCATGTCTGACTCTTTGGGCTTCGATTGCTATAATTGCGGGCAGGATGGAAATGGAATACTGCTGAATTATGGTCACTGGCTTATGATGAAGTCACGCTACTATCCACAGACCTTGATATATGATATTGAGCCTAATCTCGATTTCCTGGAATATGATGACAATCATCGTTATCTCGGCTGGATGAAAGCCTATTATGACCGACCTGGAATATCGGGCATATTCCATGATATTGATAGCTCAGAAAGTATAAAGATGATGAGTCTGTTGTATCGATTTAACTTTAATCCATTGGATGTAATAGTTGACTTTATCAGACCATATCGTACTATTGACAAATATGGTTTTGTCCCCCTTTGTGGGTCACTGGATAGAACGATGATTAAGTTAGACCATCCTAAAAGGGACATTGACCAACTTAAAATAAAATACTTGCAGAAATTTATAAAGGAAAGAGGCAAAACGGATTTGGTGTTTGTTGTATCGCCCCGATGGTATGGAAGAGAAACTAAGGAGTTGGATCCTGTTAGAGAAATTTGCCGCGCATATAATATCCCTTTATATGATTATTCTAATGATGCCCAGTTCGTGTACAATGATGAACTTTTTAAAGACGGAGAACACCTGAATGCCAAAGGGGCAGATGTTTTTACAAAAAGAATAGTACAAACACTCAAAAATGTCCGTATCAAGTGATTCTTGAAGAATTAAATTTTATAGGAGACTCTGTTTTTTATGAGGTAATTGGCATTATCTCATTGGCGTAACTATTCAGCGGTAGGTACAACGAGCCGTGAAGCCTCAAATAAGGCTTGAATCGCATTGAAAGGAGTTCGGTTGTTCTTCTTCGCGGTTTCGACAATCGAGTGCAGTTCAAGAAAAGCGTCCGCCCCGTAATCGGAACGGAATGTGCAAGAGTTCTTCAACTTGATTTTCAGCTTGCGTATTCCCCGTTCGCTGGCGTTGTTGTCGGACGGGATAGCCGGATCCTCCAGGAAATTGAAAATATAATCCCGACATTTCACAAGCCCCTTTTTCAACGTTTCAAACTTCTTGTTCAGATGGCTGAGGTTTTGTTTGAGCAGACGGTCCAGCCGGTCTATCTCCATGAAGCTTTGTCAATGATGGCTGTCGGATGGGTGTTCCGCTCATGAATGGCCTTTCGGAACAAGTCGGCTGTCTGTTCGGACAAATCTTGCCGGGAGTCCAGTTCCGAGAGGTATTGCAGTTCCCTCAGCAGGTGCGCAAGGCAAACCTGATGGTTGAGAAAATGGAGGGCAAAATATGCGCTGTGCCGGTCTGTCACCGCAACCATGCGTTCCACGCTGTCACCGAATCGGTCTGTCAAGACCTTGACCCCCTCTTCCGCCTGCACGGAAAAGCAGTGTGTAGTAAACTGTCTGCGCGATCCACGCCCAGTCAAGCCACCTGTTGCAGTAGCAACCGCTCTCGTCGAAGCCCACAATGCTTGACGACATGATGTACTCCTTTATCTTGTCCACTACCGGCTGTGCGTTTCTTTTGGCCTCGTTCACCCAGTTGACCAACGAGCCTTCGCTTGGGGACAGACCGAGGACATCATGCAAGAAGCCGGCTATGCGCCCGTAAGGCAGGAATTGCACAACGCTGAGATATACCACGAGTGACTTGACGCCCGCGTCATACACCACGTCGTTTGACCGGCGTCTCGGTGCGGTACGGATGCGTTCGCCGCAGTTCCTGCACACCATGACATAATGACGTATTTCCTTGACAACAGGTTTCAGCTCCGGTATGGAGACCACCTGGGTCACATAATCGAGCACACGTTCGGCATCTGCCAATGGTCCGCCACTGTTGGTGCAGTAGCTTGGAGCGTCATCAACCACCTCGTCCGGAGTGGCAACACAAGAGAGCTTGTGGCCCTTGTGCCCTTCCTGCCCGCCCGGCTTCTTGCCACTCGGCTTGCACTGGGTTTCCGTCCTCATGATTATCTCGTCTTTCATGCGCTCCTTGCTTGGAGGGGTGCTGCTGTTGCCGGAGTCCTTCTCCGGCCTCTCGTATTTGAGAGTCCGTTTCTTCAAGTCGGCAATCTCTTTGTCCTTTCTGTGAATCCGGAGGTTCAGGGCTTCTATGCTACGGTTCAATTGGGCGATAGTGGCATATTGCCGGTCGATGGTGTCATGCATAGACCGCATCTCTTTTGCCATGTCTTGCAGCACCTTTGATATGCCCGTAACCTGTTCTTTCACAGATACAAAGGTACGAAAAATATTCGGAATAAGCAAATTTTAGAGCACATATTTGTTTGATTTCTAATCATTTTCTAATCATTTGTTATGAGTCCGCCTTGGTGGGTGGAAATATGGACAATTTCCCTGGACAACACCGCTGAATAGTTACCGAAAGGGTAAGTGGCATATGCTGATGCCTGATGCCGTCCGTGAATCCCTTACCTCTCATTATGAGGACTACCTCGACATGGCAGAGACGGGTGTAAAGCTTCCGTCGAAGAAACAACTCCGCATGATGGCTGCACTTAGCAGGTTCATGGGAGAGGATTAGTATTTTCAAATGTAAAACCATATAGAAATATGAAAGCATCAGTGCAATATAACGATTTG
>CAVJNH010000113.1:0-4880 GCA_963651005.1 Oscillibacter sp. MSJ-31 | reverse complement strand
CGGGTGTTTGGAGCAACATCAACAATATAGCATCGGCATACATCAAAGGCATACAGACCGGCAACCTCCTCGACACCATCAATGCACAAACCCTGCAGGCGTTGATATCGGGCGTGCCCTCTCCTTGGGCACGTGCCAAACTGTTCAAGTATGCCCTCGACAACTTCGGCAATTCCACGGCCGACGCCAACAGCGGCTTGAACCAATATTACAACATATTGGTCGGTGAATGGAAAGGTCTGCTGGCCGTCATGGCGCTCTATCCGGGACGCATCACCTTCTCTTCCCCTCTCTCGCTCGACGTCAAAGGCGGACAATACGACATAGCCTCAGCCTTTGGCCGAATGCTATTTGAAGACGCCGACATCTGGAGCAACCAGACCGCACTGGCCACCAACCCCGGAACGCAGCCCTTCATCCAACTCATCTACTACCGCGGAAAACTCGTGGGCGGCACCTCGCCCCTGACCGCCGTATTCACGGGTGTGGACTACAGCGACCTCGGTTCCCTGGCAAGCGACATACCCTGGTACCGCAACGGCGTGTTTGAGACTCCGGACCGTTACCTCAGTCCGCAGCAATGGCAGAAGCTCTACCATTTCGTCAAGAACATGAATGCCAACGCGCAGCGTTTTGCCCAAACCGTCAACTCGCAGCGCGGCAACAAACCGCACATCAACTTCACGCAGTTCCAGACCGTAGGGCAGAACTGGGAAGAGCAACTGCAGCAGCAAGCCAATGCCCCCATGCAGCCCGTGGGTCCCGTGGCAAAGTACTCCAATCTTGAAGAACCCTTCCAGTTGCTTTTCGACAGCAATGTGCCGCTTTACCGGACCGCCAACGGCACCTTCACGTTCACCAACGCACCCGGCGTGGTGGAGGTGGGCGACATCAACAGCCTGCTGAGCGACGACAAATGCGTGATAGGATGGTCGGAAGAGGCCACCACGGCCCATTCGCTCCACGACGGACCGGTGTTTCTGCTGAAAGTGCCGAAACTCAACGAGCCTACCGTCCACTTCTTCAGTTTGCCGCTCTCGGAACCGGCCATAGAAATGTTCCGCAACAGTTTGCCCGGCATCCTCGGCTATGTGCCCGACCAGGGTATCACCATGGAAGGCAGCCTGAACGACAAGGGACAACTCGTAGTTACCCTCACGCTGCAGGTAGACGGCAGTGCCGTACAGCTCAATCCGAAAGAATATGAGGTGAAGTGGCAAACAAAGCCGCAGAAGGTCATTCTCTGGCCCAACTTCATGTCGAACGACTGGACGCGCTACTACATCTATTCCCAGCGGGCAGACACTTCGCAGCCCAACTTCCAGCCCTTCTTCAAGAACCGGAACGACGAGAATGCCGTCATAAAAGACCGCTTCGGCAAATTCCTCACCACCGACAACATCAAAGAAGCCGACATGGCGGCTCCCGCCGTCAACATAAAGACGTTGGTAAAAACACCCGACGGCGCCGGAAACACGCTGCCCGCCGACTATGAAATCAACTTGACGGACACACCCGTGTTGGGACTCAAAGCCACCATCACGGACGGCTCAAACACCACATGTGCAGGATATCTCGTGGTGCGCCCGACGGAAATACGAGACCTCAGCGACCGCCCGAAGACCAACACGGCCACCATAGGTTTCGACTTCGGCAGCAACAACACCTGCGTGTTCTACCGCGACCAGCAAAGCAACCAGACCCATCCCGTCTGCTTCAAAAACAACCGCGCCCTGCTCGTTGGCCAGGAGGTGATGGCACCCAACCGCGTGGCCGAACTCGACGAACTCCTGTTCTTCTCCAACTACGAGTCGGACAACGGACAGTTCAAGTCGTGGTTGGAGGAACACGACGGCCGCACCAACCGCTTCATGCAAATGGAAGAAGTGGCCGGCGGCGTGCCCGTGAACCGTCCGAACGTACAGGTGAACAAAATGACCGACCGCATCATTGAAACCCAGGCCGGTGTGCTCCACTACAACATGAAATGGCTGAACGACGATTTGGGCCTACAGAAGAAAGGCGCCTTCATCAAGTCGCTTTGGCTGCAGACGTGTGCCGACCTGTTCACCAACGACATTGTGCCGTCCGCCATCAAGTGGAGCTACCCCGGCGCCATGATGGCGCGCGACGTGAACGACCTGCACCAGATATTCTCCGCACTCGGCCAGGTGACACCTTTGCTGATGGCTAACGTGAGAATAGAAGACGGCACCACCGAAGCCGAAGCCGTTTGCAGCTATGCTGTGGGCGTTCCACAGTTCGGCCTTACGGTCAACAGCATGTTCCTTGGCATCGACGTGGGCGGAAGCACGAGCGACATACTCCTTTTGGCGCGCGACACCCAAAACAACGGACAACCCACCCTGTTTGCAGAAAGCAGCATCCGCCTGGCGGCAGGCGTGTTCTTCAACACGCTCAACGGCAACGGCAACGGTTCGCAGCAGTTCCGCAACGCGCTCGTGACGTTCCACGGCGGACACAACACGGGAGTGAACGTGATGAACATCAACGAAATCACACGGCCGGAGAATTGCTCCAAGGCCCCTTATTACCTCAACTGCATATTCGACCAGCTCAAGCCCCAAGAGTACGACACCTTCTACCAGTCGCTGGCGGCAAATGCCAAGTTTGTGTTTACCGTCCCCGCCTACGTCACGGGCGGTCTGCTGTTCTACTCGGGCATGCTGATAGGAAAGGCCCTAAAAACCGGCAAACTCCCTGCCGACCTGCAACAGATCGACGTGCTTCCGTTCGGCAAAGGCGGCCGTCTGTTCCACTGGCTTTACCCGGCAGCAGGCAAGCCGGCCACGGACGCCTACTATGCAGAGTGTGTCAATGCCGGCATCAAGTGCATCACGGACAAAGCCGACGTGCGCGTCGTGCTTCGCAACCAGATTGCAGAAAACAACAAGACAGAAGTGGCCCGCGGACTCTGCGAACCCGCAGCACGATTTGCCAAAGCGGCCGGTTTGCGTTCCGAGGACATCTGCGGCGAGCAGAACGTCTACTTCCGCAACGGTAGCGAGCGCGAACCGCTTGCGGCCGACATGGCGCTCGACGGACGTTACTTCTTCAACCCCTCGCAATTTGAACTTACCGAACTCGACAACTTCAACAAGTTCATGGACATGTTCCTGAAGTTCGTGTGTCGCGACACCCACATTTCCAACAATCAGGAGCCTCAGCTCAAAGCCGACCTCCAAAATCTGCCCGGATGCATCGCCAACTTCATCACCAGCGACCCTGAATATCAGAAAGCGCTGAACGTGGGTGCAGAAAGTTTCCCGTACCACCAGTCCATGATTGTCACGGAAATTGCCGCTTATCTCCAAAAGATGATCAAGCAGATTTTCTAAAAACTAAAGTTCGGATTTGGGCGAAGGCGGCTTCAGCCCGTCTTCCAACAAATCCGAAACTTGAACAAACATGAAGATACTTTCTCTTTACATAGACAAATGGTACATGGTTGGCGCTGTCGTGGACGGCGCCAACAAGACGCCTTTGGCACTAAGCAATGCGGAAAGCAGAATATGGCTCTACTTCTACAGCAACAGCACGACCAACGCGGTAAGGTACAGTCTGGGCTATAAGGACAAAGCCCTTGCCGGAGAAAAGGGATGCTATGCCGACGTGTTCGATTTGCTGCCCGACTACAAGCGGTACTTTTACCAAAAGTTCGGTGCCAGCAAGAAAATGTCGGAAATATTTGCCGATGCCGGCATACTCGCCGACCTTCAGAAATCATACGGCGAAGGTTCTCACATTCCCGTATACATAGCGTTCTCGGAAGACATCGACATTGTGGCGCAGCATCTCTTTTTGAAGACGTTGGAGAAAGAACACTTCGACGTGCTGCAACACACGCTGCCCATAGAGCGCCTCGCCTTGGAACACCTTTCCCGAAAGGGGCAAATCACGGAAGCGGACAGCAACGTACTGGTCGTCAACGCCTGCAACGAAAATCTCCGCTATTCCATCTACAACGTGGAGGGCGAAGACTTTTCCGTAGTGGCCCAGGAATGCGTGCCGGGCTACGGCGGCGACAGCCGCAAGCAGGCGATGGTGGAAGAAGTGATGGAATATATGCAGTCGGCCACCAATTTTCTTTCCCGCGACAGGGCCAGCGAGGAATGGCACGACGAGATGCTTTTCCTTTCGCAATATGCCGAAAAATGGCTCCAGCGAGTAGACCGTTCTCCCGGTTATGCCCCCGTGGCGCTCGGCGACATCCACTTCAAGAAGCAGGCCTCCGCCCCCGTGCCCGTAGTGGTGGCTGTGAGCCAACTCAACGACCGTACGAAAAACATCGTAGGCATGTTGACGGACAAAATTGTGGATACCGTCAAGAAAGCCCGTCTTCTTTTGCCGCAAATCGAACATGTGGTTTTCTTGGGCGACACGTTCTCCAACGGAACGTTTGCCGAAACGCTTCAGCAGAAAATAGGATTCTCCTCCAGCAAAGCGGCGTTTTTCCCCGAAAACAGTTTGCCGGATTTGGTGGAAACGTACAGCAAGTGGGACGAAACCGCTTTCGACGAAGAGAAGAAAGCGTTCGTCGCAGCGGCTCACAAAAAATACATCGAAGACAGCCGGAAGTTCATCGAATCGCAGACTCAGGATCAGAAGGACAAGGGTAGCAAGGCTGAGGCGGAGGGACGGTTGCAAGAGGCACTTGACCTTTACCGCCAGGTGCTCGACATCGACCCCGACGACCGGTTCTCGCAAGCCCGAATTGTGGCCATCGAGCAGCAGATTAAGCTAAACGAGGAAATCCAGAAACAGGTTGGAGAACTTTTGCACAATGCCCACGAGTGCTACAGCACCAACGACTTCGGCGGAACGCTGAATAACTGCGACGCAGTGCTGCAGCTTCAACC
>CAVJNH010000112.1:0-5329 GCA_963651005.1 Oscillibacter sp. MSJ-31 | reverse complement strand
CGCAAGATCATCGTCGACACCTACGGCGGCAAGGGCGCACACGGCGGCGGGGCCTTCTCCGGCAAGGACTCGTCGAAGGTGGATCGTTCCGCGGCCTACGCTGCCCGCCACATCGCCAAGAACATGGTGGCAGCCGGTGTGGCCGACGAGATGCTGGTGCAGGTGAGCTACGCCATCGGTGTGGCCCATCCCATGAACATCTATGTGAACACCTATGGCCGGTCGCACGTGGCGATGAGCGACAGCGAGATAGCCCACCGCATCGAAAAGCTGTTTGACCTGCGGCCGAAAGCCATCGAACGCCAGTTGAAGCTGCGCCAGCCCATGTTTCTGGAGACGGCGGCCTACGGTCACATGGGCCGTCAGCCGGAAGTGGTGTCGAAGACCTTCACTAGCCGTTACCACGAGACGAAAGTCATGGAGGTGGAACTCTTCACGTGGGAGAAGCTGGACCGTATAGAGGACATCAAACGCGAATTTGCACTTTAGCATCCGTTCCATGCAACAGGCAGACAGCATTGCGCAGGGGCAGCCTGCGGAGCAGACCGGACTTCCGCTGTACTACCGCGAAGGGTTCTTCTCCGGCAACACCATGTACCATCCCGAACTGCCGGACAGCCGTACCGGTGTCGAAGGCACACCGAAACCTTACAGCATCGGCACCGACAACATCCTCACCATGATACTGATGGTGAGCATTCTGTCGGTGGCCATCATCCTGCCCCGTGTCTGGGAGTTTCTGGTGCGGCAGAGCCGGACCGTCATCTACCGTCCGCCGGTGGGCACTACCGAAGTGAGGGAGACGAAACGCGAGAAGTGGATGCTGTTTGCCTTTGGCCTTGTGGCCAATCTGGCGATTGCGTTGGCGTGCTATTTCTATTGCCTCCATTTCGTCGGCACGACCTTTCTGCTCCCCTCCAACTATCTGCTCATTGCCGTCTTCTTCGGTTGGGCCGTCGTTTATTTCCTGGGGAAGATGCTGGCCAGTTCGTGGGTCAATCCGGTGTTCTTCGGAAAGAAAAAAAGCGGACAATGGATGAAGTCTGCCATCTTCCTGCAGTTGGTTGAAGGTGTGCTGGTGCTGTCCATCGTTTTGCTCTGGACCCGTTTCGGTTTAAGCCTTCAAGCCAGTATTACCGGCATCATCATCGTGGTTGTTTTGATTAAAATGATGTCGTTTGGTCAGTGTCTGAATATCTTTTTCAATAGAAAAGTCGTCAATCTTCATTTTTTTTTGTACTTTTGCACCCTCGAAATGATTCCGTTGCTTGTCTTTTGGGGCGGCGTGGTATTCATAGGAAATTATCTGAAAATAAATTTTTAGGACAACGATGATCAAGAAGATTTTAGTTTCGCAACCGAAACCATCCAGTGAGAAATCACCGTACTTTGACATTGCGGAGAAATACAACGTGGAGCTTGTGTTCCGTCCTTTCATCAAGGTGGAGGGGCTTGAACCCAAGGAGTTCCGTGCGCAGAAAATCAATATTCTCGATTTCACGGCAGTTGTTTTCACCTCCCGGCACGCCATAGACCACTACTTCACGCTGGCCAAGCAGATGCGCATTGCCATTCCCGAGGACATGAAATACTTCTGCGTGACCGAAACGATCTCGCTGTATATCCAGAAATACGTGCAGTACCGGAAGCGTAAGGTGTTCTTCGGCAGCACGGGAAAGATTGACGACCTGCTGCCCACCATGGTCAAGCACAAGACGGAGAAGTACCTCGTCCCGATGAGCGATGTGAACAGCGGCTCCGTGGCCAGTCTGCTGGAGTCGAAGAAGCTGCACCACCGGGAGTGCGTGATGTACCGCACGGTCAGCAACGACTTCACCCCGCAGGAGGTGAAGGACTTCGACTACGATATGCTGGTGTTCTTCAGCCCCTCCGGAATAGAGTCGCTCACCAAGAATTTCCCGGAGTTCGACCAGGGCAAGGTGGCCATCGCCACCTTCGGTCCGGCTACGGCAAAGGCGGCCCGGGATGCCGGACTGCGCCTCGACCTGGAAGCTCCCTCGGCCCAGTATCCCTCGATGACTGCGGCCCTCCAGCACTATCTGCAGGAAAACCAGAAATAAGACAGATACACGCATCATGGCTACCCATACGCTCAGCAAGCAGGAGCGGTTGTGTGGACAGCGGCTCACAGAACAGCTCTTCGACCGGACAGGCAGTCGCTCTGTGGCGGCGTTCCCCGTCAGGGCCGTCTGGCGGGAGACGGAGTGCAGGGAAGGTGAACCGGCGGTGCGGTTGCTGGTGAGCGTGTCGAAGCGGCATTTCAAGCGTGCCGTCAAGCGCAACCGCGTGAAACGGCAGTTGCGCGAGGTTTACCGGATGAACAAGGAAGTGCTTGCTGATGCCGTGGAACGGCAACCGGGACGCGCCCTCATGGTGGGTTTCGTATGGCTCGCAGACGCGCTCTTCCCCACGGCGGTGGTGGCGGAGAAGATGGTCAGACTGTTGAACCGCATAGCCGAGGAACTGCGATGAAGCAGCGGATGCGTCATCTGGCAAAGGCCCTGTCGCGGGCAGCGGTGTGGGTGCTGGTGCTCCCCATCCGCTTCTATCAGACGGCAATATCGCCGCTCACGCCGCCCTCCTGCCGCTTCACGCCCACGTGCAGCGAGTATGCCCGGCAGGCACTCATCAAGCATGGACCCGTCAAGGGACTGGCACTCGCCGTATGGCGTATTCTCCGGTGCAATCCGTGGGGTGGGGCAGGGTACGACCCCGTGCCGTGACCGCCCTTCCATCGTACAAGAAAGACAATATCAAATAAAAACCATATCGTTAAGATGAAAAACTTTGTAGAAGAACTTCGCTGGCGCGGAATGTTGGCACAGATCATGCCCGGCACGGAAGAACTGCTCCAGAAAGAAATGGTGTCGGCCTATCTGGGTACGGACCCTACCGCCGATTCGTTACACATCGGCCATCTCTGCGGCATCATGATGCTGCGGCACCTGCAGCGTTGCGGCCACAAGCCGTTCATCCTCGTGGGCGGAGCCACCGGCATGATTGGCGACCCCTCGGGAAAGAGCCAGGAGCGCAATCTGCTGAACAACGAGACGCTCTACCACAACCAGGAGTGCATCAAGGCACAGGTGGCCAAGTTCCTGGACTTCGACTCCAAGGAGGGCAATGCCGCCGAGATGGTGAACAACTACGACTGGATGAAGGACTTCACCTTCCTCGACTTCGCCCGCGAGGTGGGCAAGCACATCACCGTCAACTACATGATGGCCAAGGAGAGTGTGCAGCAGCGCCTCAATGGTACGGCGCGCGACGGCCTGTCGTTCACCGAGTTCACCTACCAGCTCCTCCAGGGCTACGACTTCCTCTACCTCTACCAGCATCGCGGCGTGAAGCTCCAGTTGGGCGGCAACGACCAGTGGGGCAATATGACCACCGGCACGGAACTGATCCGCCGCACCCTCGGCAACGATGTGGAGACCTTTGCCCTGACCTGTCCGCTCATCACCAAGAGCGACGGAAAGAAGTTCGGAAAGACCGAGAGCGGCAACATCTGGCTTGACCCCAAGCGCACCACACCGTATAAGTTCTACCAGTTCTGGCTCAACGTGAGCGACGAGGATGCCGACCGCTACATCAAGATTTTCACTTCCTTGGATAAAGAGGTCATCGACGCCCTCGTCGAAGAGCACCGGCAAGACCCCGGTCGCCGCATCCTCCAGAAGCGTCTGGCCGAGGAAGTCACCCTCATGGTCCACTCGCAGGAAGCCCTCGACACGGCCATCGAAGCCTCGTCCATCCTTTTCGGCAAGTCAACCAAAGAGGGATTGGAGCGTCTCGACGAGCAGACCTTCCTCGATGTCTTCGACGGCGTTCCCCAGTTTGAGATAGGCAAGGACCAGCTGAACCAGCCCGCCATCGACCTGCTCACCGCTGTCGCTCCCGTGTTCCCTTCCAAGGGCGAGATGCGCAAGATGGTGCAGGGTGGCGGCGTGAGCCTCAACAAGGAGAAGCTGACCGACCAGAACCGCCTCGTCACAGCCGACGACCTCATCGACGGCAAGTATCTGCTGGCACAAAAGGGCAAGAAGAACTACTACCTCCTGATAGTGAAGTAAGTATTTCGGGGAAAAATTTGGTGGTACGCCGAATTTTATATACCTTTGCAGCCGCAATCCAGAGTGGATGTCCTATGGTGTAATGGTAGCACAACAGGTTTTGGTTCTGTTTGTGGTGGTTCGAATCCGCCTAGGACAACGCGCAGAAATCGTCAAGCTATTATTGAAAAGGGGCAGCAATCTCCCGACAACTGCACCCCGTTGGGTTTAACAAATCAGTGAAATCATAATTGGAGGATGGCATATGGCAAGACCTATCAAAGAGACGCCGATTCTCTACGGCGAAGCAGCACGCAGATTTGAAGAAGAAATGAAGCGTGTTGAAAACATGAGCAAAGAGGAGAGAATGGCTAACAGAAAAAGGGTGGAAGAGGGATGTGCCGCATTCCTTGAGAGGGTGAGTGTTTGCATCTGAGATGGAGCTGACAAGACTTACAGAAAATACAGAAATAAAGTCGTTCGACTGTGGAGACGCAGACTTGAACGACTTTATTTTACATGATGCAAAAGCTTTTCTATCCAAAAAGATAGCGAATACTTTTCTGATTTTAGACGGAGAGCATATTGTCGCATACTTCAGTTTGCTCAACGATAAAGTTGCAAAGACGGATGCCGCTAACAATACGTGGCGAAAACTCAGAAGCAATTTCCCGCACGAAAAGCATTTCAGTAGTTATCCTGCAATAAAATTAGGACGTTTTGCGGTATCTGTTGATTACCGTCAATTGGGTATTGGAAGCAAAATCATGGACTATCTCAAGATGCTCCTTTATAAGAGTTCGAGTTACTCCGCATTCCGATTCATTACGGTTGACGCCTACATTTCCGCAATACCTTTTTATGAGAAGAATGGATATAAGACGCTTCTTCCAGAAGAAGATGATGAACATACCAGAACCATGTACTTTGACATTCTATCACTCGAAGAGTAATCGGCAGCTTGTATGGGGTAGGCGGTTCGCATTTCCTTTGATCTTCGGCAGCAAAAGGCATTTGCGTGCCGTCCACTTGATTATCCGGTTGCAAGGATAGGGGCTATTTTGACAATGCAAGAAGCCGCCTATGACGGTGCAAGAATGTGCTCTCTGACGATGTTTTGGCGGTCGCCAAACAATTACACGGCGGTCGCAGGGCAAACGCATCAAAATGCATTTTCCTGCAAAAGTTTTGACAGGTAATCCTCGTCCCAGCCAGCCTTCATTCTTTTCAGGTTGAGGCTACCCTTGACGGTCTTG
>CAVJNH010000111.1:0-5364 GCA_963651005.1 Oscillibacter sp. MSJ-31 | reverse complement strand
CAGGAACACGCTGACCGCCGCGCAGTATGGGCGTATCAGCGACCTGCTCTCCGTGTTACACAAACTCTTCCCGAAGGCGAAGGTCGTGGGTCACCGCGACCTGCCCGGCACCACGCCGAAGGACTGTCCGTGCTTCGATGCCGCCCTGGTGTTCAGGTGGACACTTGTGTGAAAGAAAAACATAAATTCCCAGAAATTGTCCACGAATTGGACATCAATTTTTCTTGGCTTATCGGTTGCCTCAATTATACGTTGAACGGTGTTCTTAGTGTGGAATGTTCAATGGTCGAGGGCCTCGAAGCGGCTGTGGCGGCTCTTGTATTCAGGCACAATCTCCTTCATCTTGGCCACGACGGCCATGTCGTCGTGGGTAAGGGTGAGGCGCAGCAGCTCGTCCTCGTTGCGGCAGGCGGTGGCGTAGTCGTACTCGCGCACCCTGGCGCGCAGGATTTTGGGATGGCGGGTGGGGATGGTGCACTCGGCGTCGTTGAGCACCTCCTCGTAGAGCTTCTCGCCGTCGCGCAGCCCCGTGAACTTCACCTCCACGTTCCTGGCTCCCGACAGCTGTATCATCCTCCGTGCCAGGTCCACGATCTTCACCGGCTTGCCCATGTCGAACACGAAGATTTCGCCACCCCCGCCCATCGTGCCGGCCTCCAGCACCAGACGGCAGGCTTCGGGGATGAGCATGAAGTAGCGGATGATGTCGGGATGGGTGACCGTGACAGGGCCGCCGCGCCGGATCTGCTCGCGGAAGAGGGGTATCACGGAGCCGCTGCTGCCCAGCACGTTGCCGAAGCGGGTGGTGACGAACTGGGTATTCCCCTCCACCACCTCGTCCACGATGGCCTGGTTGAGGCTCTGGCAGTAGATTTCGCAGATGCGCTTCGAACAGCCCATCACGTTGGTGGGGTTCACGGCCTTGTCCGTGGAAATCATGACGAACTTCTCCGTGCCGTACTTCACGGCCAGGTCGGCGACGACGCGCGTGCCGTGGACGTTGTTGCGCACGGCCTGTATGGGACTGTCCTCCATCATCGGCACATGCTTGTATGCCGCGGCATGGAACACGAACTCGGGGCGGTGCCCGGCGAACACCATCTCCATATAGTCCCGGTCAGTGATGGAGGCCACGACCGTCAGCGTCTCCACGTCCGAATGCTGGCGCGCCATCGTCAGGCGGAGGTCATGCATGGGCGTCTCGGCCTGGTCGACGAGCACCAGCTCCGACGGGCCGAACTGCGCCACCTGGCGCACAATCTCCGCGCCGATGCTGCCGGCCGCCCCCGTGATGAGGATGCGCCGGCCGCGGAGGATGCCGCCGATGCGCTCCATATCTACCTCTATCCTGTCGCGGGGCAGCAAATCCTCGATCTCCACCTCATGCAGCTGGTTGAACGTGAGTGGGCTTCTGCCGTCCCACTCCGCCGCAGCCGGCATCATCATAATCCGTATGCCGGCGCAGATCAGCGCGTCCACCAGCGGCAGATTGCTGCAGAAGCGTTCGGACTTCAGAGGAGAGACGAGTAGGGCCTCCACGCCGCACGCCTTCATGTGGCCGACGACGCCCTCACCGTTGAGATAGACCCTGCAGCCCAGCAGGAAGATGCCGTCGCGCTCCTTACGGTCGCTGATGAAGGCGCGGAGCACATACTGCTTCTCCTTCACGCTGCGGATGCTGTTGGCGATGGCGATGCCACCGGTCTGCGTGCCGTAGACCGCCACGGGGACGGCCTTGTCGGTACGGAACGACTCGAAGGCGGCCTTGGCCAACAGCCGCAGCAGCCATATCAAGAAGGTACCCACCACGAAGATGACCGCCGCACACTTCACGCTGGGCCAATGCAGGAAGGAGATGTCCGCCACCAGACCCACGGCCGCCGTGCACGCACTGGCGCAGCCCATGGCCAGGACGATGCGGTAGAGGTCCACATACGACGAGAACCGCATGATGCCCAAATAGGTGTGGAACAGATGGAAAAAGAGGCCGTAGAAAGGCAGTGCACACAGCAGCCCCGACACCACCGGCCACCCGTGCTGCACCAGCCACAGCCCGCCGCCGTCCATATAGCTGCCCAGAACACCTGCCGACAGGACTGCAAGGCAGTCCAGGGTCAGTACACACCAGTAAGGCAACGCCCGCTTGGTGAAATACCAATCGGCGAATGCATTGTATAGATTCCTCATGCGTTTGGTTATCATTTTCCAGTTCCAACGTGGCATCTTTTTCGCAACAAGACGCTTTTATCAATCCTGCAAAACAACGAATCCTCTTCATTGTCAAGCAGTTACGAGGTTGTTCTTTCTAAGTTCAAGTGTCTCACTCTTACCAAGAGTGAGACACTTTTTTCTGGGAAACATCGCAACAGCCTGATAATCAATGCTTGGCAAAAAGTGCATTGGCAAGGGAAAATCACAAATAGCCCAAAAACAAGCACTTCTGTTGACCATTTTACACAAATGGACAACATTTTTTTCGAAAAAATACTTTGTTTTTTTGTTTGTTTCCAAAGATTTACGTACCTTTGCACCCGACAATGTCTCACTCTTGGTAAGAGTGAGACACTTGAACTTCACAGTTGAAACGCCGTAACTGCTTGACAATGAAGAGGATTCGTTGTTTTGCAGGATTGATAAAAGCGTCTTGTTGCGAAAAGGACTAAACATTAAACACTCAACACTAATAATTGATGTCCAATTCATGGTTCATTCCCGGGAATTCATGTTTTATCTTTTGACACGAAACACCGTTCGGCGGCCAAAGTGAAAGCTAATCATCACTCTACAAACGAGTAAGTCAGACAAGGTACATTGAGGACATCCTTACCCGTATGAAAGATGGGGATAAGGACCGCCGATTCATGCTTCCATATTACAATGTAGAGAAATCCAAAGGGGTGAAGGAGTGCGTTTAGGCGATTCTTCACCCTGAAAGTGACAATAAAATAACTTTTTTCAAAAATGATACACCCCCGTAAATACTGGGGTACGCTGTATGGGTAATATACGTTTCGATGAACAGATTGACAAATGTTGACCAACTCAAAGGCTTAGGCATCCTTTGGGTGGTTATGGGACACATTCTCGTTCGTACTGTCGGTCCCTATCTAAAACAGGCAGAACACATCTTTGTACTTGATTTACTGATGAATGTAGATATGCCATTGTTTATATTCTTGTCGGGATATATGGCCTACAAAGTGACTTCTGCATGTTCTTTGGGCCAGCAGTACTGGAGAAAAGCCATATCGTTACTGCTTCCTTTTCTGATAACAGGCGGATTATACGCCCTGTTGCATGAAGATTTCTATGGGTTGTTCTTCGACAGATATAAGAAGGGATATTGGTTCACTTTTACCTTGTTTGAGATATTCTGCCTCTATTATCCCCTTGATTTTATTTCAAAAAAATGGAATCAGAAGAAACTGTGGTGGGTGGACTTGTGCATTTTTGGCATTGCGTGGATTGTTCTTGATGGTATTCGTGTGACGAATATGCTGCCTCCAAGTATAAGAGCTCTGATAGAACCTGACAAATTAATGCACTTCCGTTTTTTCGTCTTTGGTATTTTTTGTCGCAAATACTTAGTTCTAAATCGTTTGCTGCATAGTAGCAACATGGGATTCTCGTTGATGTTGGTGCTTTTTTCGGGTCTCTTTGTCTTGTTGTACAAGTACCACTACGGAAACTATATAACCTTTCTGCTACTGGGTATCAGTGGTATATGGTGTCTATTCTACTTGGTTACACATTATTCCGAAACCATACCTTTCGGTAGACGACTGGCTTTCTTGGGCACACGCTCACTGGACATTTATGTCGTCCATTATTTCCTGTTGATGGATTTGTCACGCATTACCCCCCCCTCCCCTGCTATCGTTGATTGCCAATAATATCCCCCTGCAAGTATCCTTCTCACTCATACTGGCCTTGATGGTTATTGCCTTCAGTTTAGTAGTAATCCAAGTTCTCCGAAGCAGTGATATATTGGCACTCTTGATGTTGGGAATAAGGAAAAAACACCGTCATCGACACACTGCATCTGGTGGAAGACTCGGACGGGCGGCTGCAGACACGGCGGCGGCTGGGCGAGACCCTGAGTATGTTTGAGATAATCTATCCACCACACAACACCGATTGACCTCCCGGTTCCACAAGGTACTACCTCAAGTGCCGATGAGGCTATGAGTGCCGGACGGACAGGAAAGCCGGTCGTAGGGTGTCCATGCGTGGCATAACAATAATATGCGATGAATAGAGACGAGATATTTCCTTTGCGAGGTTCTTCCACAAGTAAAAATTAGGAGAATTGGTATTAACATTGTTGAAGAAACATAATATTCTTGTAAGGGATTGTTCCAGCAAAGACGGCTTGGATGGAAGGCAATATCTGAGAATAGCAGTAAGGAATCATCAAGACAATAGAAGCTTTTAACAGCTTTGAAAGAATTTACGACTTAATAATACACAAGAATGAGAAAGTATTTCTTAATCGCAATCCTCGTGATGAGTGGGCTCTGTATTATACTGGAGGGTAAAGAAGCGCAAAGGGTAAAGAAGTGTTAAGAGACGCGGCTCCCGGGCTGGCTGTCTGGCAGTGGGATGCAGGGAATAATCATGAGTCAAGGCAAAACCCCGATTCTGACATATCAACAAAAAATACGACGATACTAAAAAGACCGTTTAGTAATCTGAAAAACATAATTTTCCATTTGTATACAAGATTTGATAAAACGGGCTGATTTCTGACTGCACAGATGGTCGCAGTGGAGTGATGCAGTTCGATACTGCCGGTCAGAACAAAGATGTGTGAAGAAGATGGCAACGATAAAGGATACCACTTGGACATCGAACTTTACCTTGCCGCCATACTGGGAGTGATGACAAAGGCTGAGATGCTGAAGATATGCGACAAGCTCGAACTGGACGTCAGTCCAAACCTGAAGAAGGACGAGACGGTACAACGGGTGGCGCAGACGATACTCAACAATCCCGAGGAGGTGCTACATATGCTGAACAAGCAGGAATTGCAGATTATTGATGAGATTGTCAAGGCCGATGCCAACCACTATGCCGTGCGCAAGGTCCGGAAGAGGCCGTACAAGTTGCAGAAATTCAGTCTTGTCGTCACCTATATCGATGAAGAAAAGGGCGAGTGGCATATGCTGATGCCCGATGCAGTCCGTGAGGTCTTTGACCCTCACTAAGAGGACTACCACGACATGGCAGAGGCGGGTGCAAAACTTCCGTCGAAGAAGCAGCTCCGCATGATGGCTGCTCTTAGCGGGTTATGGGAGAGGATTTGTATGTTCAAATGTAAAACCATATAGAAATATGAAAGCATCAGTGCAATATAACGATTTG
>CAVJNH010000110.1:0-5414 GCA_963651005.1 Oscillibacter sp. MSJ-31 | reverse complement strand
CTACCGACACCCCACCTTTGAACTTTGAGGTGGAGGGCGTACAGGAGGCAAGTCCAGTACTTGGACACAATGAGCCTGTGTCGGTAGGCTGCCCATTATTCAATGAGGCGGTGGCCGCTGAGGGCCGCTTTGCGTAATCTTCCATTGTTTCCGCAGGATGACCCGACTTTGCCAATATGGATTTTCTTTTTATCTTACTGATGCTGGTCGCGCAGCAGGTCGTTGACCGTTTTTACGGGGTTGAATGTGCCCAACGGCACTTCCACGAACACGGTGTTCCAGTCGCTCATGGCTCCGTTCCAAAGGCCGGGGAGTTCCAACGCCTGCAAGGGCTTGCCGTCCTTCGACTTCTGGGAGATGAAGCCCGTGGCCGGGTCTACGAAGTCGGGCAGATGGAAGGGCTTGCCGTTGTAGTCCTTCACGGCGCAGACAAGGTCTACGGGGTTGAAGTGCGTGCCCTTGGTGAACATCTCCATGTAGGCCGTGTTCGTTTTGTCAATCTGCGAGCTTTCAAGGATCTGCAGCGAGACGGTGCCGTCGGGATTGTAGGTGAGGAAGGGGCCTCCGCCCGGTTCTCCCACGTTCTTCACCACGCCGCAGACGCGCATCGGGCGGTTGAGCTTCTTCCGGAGATACACGACGAGGTCGGCATCCTCCAGCTCCTTGATGTCCTTCTTCCGGCAGCACAGGTCTTGCTGCACGAAGCGGATGATTTCCTCTATCTGCGCGTGGTTGTAGCTCCCCGTGTCGAGCAGACGGAGATAGCCGAAAGCGCGCTGCTGGAGCGACACGAGCACTCCGGCGATGACCTGCTTCCACTCCACGGTCTCCTCCTTCAGGCGGTCGGGCACTACGTTGTCGATGTTCTTGACGAAAATCACGTCCGCGTCAATCTCGTTGAGGTTCTCTATCAGTGCCCCGTGTCCGCCCGGACGGAACAGCAGCGAGCCGTCGGCGTTGCGGAATGGCGTGCCGTCGGGGTTGGCGGCCACGGTGTCCGTGGAAGGTTTCTGTTCCGAGAAGCTGATGTCGTAGCGGATGCCGTATTTCTTGGCGAAGGTGTCGGCTTTCATGGCCACGCGCTGCTTGAAGAAGTCCATGTGCTCGTGGCTGACGGTGAAGTGGACGTGCGCCTCCCCGTTCGTGGCAGCGTAGAGCGCGCCCTCCACGAGGTGTTCCTCCATCGGTGTGCGCGGCCCTTCCGGGTAGCTGTGGAAGAGCAACATTCCCTTGGGCAGCTTGCCGTAGTTCAGTCCTTCGGGTTTC
This sequence comes from Oscillibacter sp. MSJ-31, assembly GCA_963651005.1. Taxonomy (GTDB): domain Bacteria; phylum Bacteroidota; class Bacteroidia; order Bacteroidales; family Bacteroidaceae; genus Prevotella. Next base: position 4,148 of record CAVJNH010000110.1, on the reverse strand, counting down.
AGCATATTCTCCGCCACGGCCTTATATTTTCCGTCGGCAATGAGTTCGCTGATGCCCTTGCCCGTGTTCTTCCGGCAGGCTGCGTCAAGCTCGTCGTGGAAGGCAAACTTCCCGATATGGTCGAAGAATTTCTTCTCGAAGTCCGTGGTGGGCACGTCGTAGTCCGCGTCGACGAAGGCAAAGATGTCCTTGAACATCCGGCTGGCGGCTCCCGATGCCGGCACGAACTTGACCACGCGGTGGTCGGCCTTCTTGTAGTCCTCCCATGCGGCCACGTACTGCTTTCTGGCTGCCTCGTCCGGAGCCATGATGCCGTGTCCGATGCTGGCGGCTGCTTCGAGTTTCAGGAACGGGAAGCCACTCTCAAATTGCTGGAGCTGCTGCTCCACTTGTTTCTCGCTCATTCCCTTTTGGGAAATCTGTTTCAGGTCTGCTGCAGAAAATTTCATCATGTGTTGGAATTTAAGTTTATTAGTAGTTTTTTCTTGTTGTCCGTCTCTATTCGCCCATCAGGAACGCCTTGAATCCGGCGAACTCCCTGCCCATCTGTACGCTCCGCTTCTCGCCCTTCATGAAGGCGGCGAGGCGTTCGGGAATGGCGATGTCAGTGTGGAGGATGTCGTCCACCTTCTCCTTGAACTTCGCCGGGTGTGCCGTTTCGAGGAACACGCCGGTCTCTCCCGGGCGCAGTCCCTCCTTCAGTGCGCGGTAGGCGCAGGCTCCGTGCGGGTCAAGCACGTAGCCGTTGTCCCGGTAGCACTGCACCATCGTCTCCCGTATCTGGTTGTCCGTGTACGTCGCGCCGCTGATGTCGGCACAGATGTCCTTGTGGCTCCCCTTGTAGAGGTCGAAGATGCGTGCGAAGTTGGAGGGATCTCCCACGTCCATGGCGTTGGCGAGGGTCTGCACGCTGGCTTTCGGCTCGTAGCGTCCGGTCTGCAGGTAGTTGTAGAACACATCGTTGGCATTGTTGGCCGCGATGAAACGGCTGACGGGCAGTCCCATCCTGCGGCCGAAGAGTGCCGAGCAGATGTTTCCGAAGTTGCCGCTGGGCACGCAGACCACGAGGCGGTCGGCGAGTCCGCGTTCCTTCATGCGCGCGTAGGCGTTAAAGTAGTAGAACGACTGCGGCAGGAAGCGCGCCACGTTGATGGAGTTGGCGGAGGTGAGGCGCATGTGTGCGTTGAGTTCCGCGTCCATGAACGCCGCTTTCACCAGCGCCTGGCAGTCGTCGAACACGCCGTCCACCTCGATGGCCGTGATGTTCCGTCCCAGTGTCGTGAACTGTGCCTCCTGGATGCGGCTGACCTTCCCTTTGGGGTAGAGCACGTAGACGTGGATGCCCTCCACGCCGAGGAATCCGTTGGCCACGGCACTCCCCGTGTCGCCACTGGTGGCCACGAGCACGTTGACGCGCCCGCCGTCCTCCCGTCGGATGAAGTGTTGCAGCAGCCGCGCCATGAAGCGTGCGCCCACGTCCTTGAAGGCGAGGGTAGGGCCGTGGAAGAGTTCGAGGGCATGGATGCCCTGTTCCACCTCCACCACGGGGCAGTCGAAAGCGAGCGTGTCGCAGACGATTTCCCTCAGTTCCGCGGCCGGCACGTCCTCGCCGAAGAAAGCCTCGGCCACGGTGCAGGCGATGTCGTGGAAGGAGAGTGTCCCGATGCGGTCGAAGAAGTCCTTCGGCAGCGGTTTGATACGTTCCGGCATATAGAGTCCGCGGTCTTCCGCCAGTCCCTTGACCACGGCCTTGCGGAGGTCGGCCAGCGGTGCTTTTCCGTTTGTGCTGTAATATTTCATTGTATGTTCATCAGTTGGTCCATAAAATCGTTGAGTCTCAGCATGCCGTAGCTTCCGGCCACGCAGCTCACCTCGTCGTAGTGTTCCACCGTGTCGGGCTGAATGCCCTTGTGCCAGACGAGGAACGGCACGGGTTCGTCCACGTGGATGCGCATCTCCACGGGGGTGGGGTGGTCGGGCAGGATGGCGATGCAGACCGGTTCGTCCATGCGGCACACGGCCTCGTAGACGGGTTTGACGAGCCGCTTGTCCAGATAGTCTATGGCGCGCAGTTTCAGTTCGAGGTTGCCGTCGTGTCCGGCCTCGTCCGTCGCCTCCACGTGGACGAAGACGAAGTCGTCGTGCTGCAGGGCTTCGATGGCGGCCTGCGCCTTCCCCTCGTAGTTCGTGTCGGCCAGTCCCGTAGCCCCCTCGACGTGGGCAATCTTCAGTCCGGCGTAGTGTCCGATTCCCTTGATGAGGTCTACGGCAGAAATCACCGTTCCGCTCTTCACCTGCGGATAGAGCTGCATCAGCGTCTGCATGGCCGGGCGGTAGCCGCCGCCCCACGGCCAGATGCTGTTGGCCAACCGCTGACCCTTGGCCGCCCTCTCGCGGTTGAGGGGCTGCGCCTCCAGCAGCGGTTGCGATTGGATGATGAGACGGTTAAGGAGGTCTGCCGTTTCCTGTGCCGTCATGCGTCCCGGCTCTTCGGGCGCGTGTGCCTCGGGCGCGTGTGCCTCGGGCTGCACCAGCAGCGGCTTCCACGGCTCGTCGGGATGGTCGTGCGGCGGCGCGCAGACGAGGTGTTTCGAGCCTCCCCGGACGACGAGCAGGTGGCGGTATTGCGTGCCGGTGACGAAGTGGATGCGTTCGTTGCCCAGTTCCCTGTCGAGTGCGCGGATGAGGGGTTCGGCCTCCGCCGTTTCGAGGTCACCGCCGTTGTGCGTGACGATTCTCCCGTCGGCCAACGAGATGATGTTGCAGCGCAGGGCGAGGTCGTCGGGGCGCAGCTCGTAGCCGATGGAGGCCGCCTCCAATGGGCCGCGTCCCTCGTAGACCTGGTTGAGGTCGTAGCCGAGAATGGCCGTGTTGGCCACTTCGCTGCCCGGTGCGAATCCCTGTGGGATGGTCTGCAGCCGTCCGGTGCGTCCGGCCTTGGCCAGCAAATCCATGTATTCCGGCCGCGCGTATTGCAGCAGCGTCTTCCCTCCCAGGCGTTCCACCGGGTGGTCGGCCATTCCGTCTCCGAGTATGATGATGTGTTTCATGCGGCGTTCAGATGTTGGCGATGGACATGATGTTGGCGAACACTCCTGCGGCGGTCACTCCCGCTCCTGCGCCGTAGCCCTGGATGAGCATCGGATATTCCTTGTAGCGTTCGGTGGTCAGCAGCACGATGTTGTTCGAGCCTTCCAGCCCGTAGAACGGATGGTGTTCGTCGACGGCTTCGAGCGACACCTTGGTCTTTCCGCGATCCATGCTGGCCACGAAACGCCAGCGTTTCCGCTCGGCCTCCAGCTGCTGCCGGCGGCGTTCGAAGTCCGCGTCGAGCGAGGGCAGCTGTTTCCAGAAGTCGTCAAGGCTTCCCTTGAAGAATCCGTCGGGCATGAAGAGTTGCTTCTCCACGTCGTCCTGTTCCACGCGGTAGCCTGCCTCGCGCGTGAGGATGACCAGTTTCCGTATGACATCCTTTCCGCAGAGGTCGATGCGCGGGTCGGGTTCGGAGTAGCCCTCTTCCTTGGCGCGGCGGACGGCTTCGGAGAAGGGCACGTCGGCGGCGATGGTGTTGAAGATGTAGTTGAGGGTGCCGGAGAGCACGGCCTCGATGCGCAGGATCTTGTCGCCCGAGTTCCGCAGGTCGTTGATGGTTCCGATGATGGGCAGTCCTGCGCCCACGTTGGTCTCGAAGAGGAACTTCACGCCGCGCTGCAGTGCGGTCTCCTTGAGTTTCGCGTATTTCGTGTATTCAGACGATGCCGCAATCTTGTTGGCGGTCACCACCGAGATGTTGTGTTCCAGGAAGGTCTGGTAGAGTTCGGCCACTTCGCCGCTGGCGGTGCAGTCGACGAAGACGGAGTTGAAGATGTTCATGCCCACCACCTCGCGGCACATCTTCGCCACGTTGCTGGGTTCCGAAGCCTTGAGTTGCTCGCGGTAGTTCTCCAGGTCGATGCCCTCGCGGCAGAAGATGGCGTTGCGCGAGCTGGCGATGCCCACCACGTTGAGCTTCAGCCGCTGCGTCTCGGCCAGTTGCCGGTACTGTGTGGCGATTTGCTGGAGCAGGTTTCCGCCGACCGTCCCCACGCCGCACACGAAGAGGTTGAGCACCTTGTATTCGGAGAGGAAGAACGAATCGTGGAGCACGT
>CAVJNH010000109.1:0-5653 GCA_963651005.1 Oscillibacter sp. MSJ-31 | reverse complement strand
GACGAGGGAAAGGCGGCAGACGCCTCTTGTTCGATAGATGCGCTCAGGGCACGCTCCCTTGACAAGGTCCATCACGGTCTTGCGCTGCTGGGGATCGTCGCTGGTGGTCACATAGTCTTTGGGCTTGTTGAGGAGCACGTAGACCTTCTTCTCGGGGGTGACGGGCGCGTCGTGGAATTTCACCTCGTCAGTGCGCAGCACCTTGGTGCCCAGTTCCGTCACGACCGTTCCGTTGACGCTCACCACACCGGCCTGGATGAACTCGTCGGCCTCGCGACGGCTGCAAACGCCGGCATTGGCCAGGAACTTGTTCAACCGGATGGGTTCGGTGGGATCGTAGTGTTCCTCCTTATATTCTATGCGCTTCTTGAAGCTGTATTTTGCATTGGGGTCATAGTCCGCCGTGTGTTGGCGATAGCCGCCGCGCTGCTGATAACCGCCACGGTTGTTGTAGCCACCGCGCTGCTGGTAGCCGCCACGATTGTTGTTGTAGCCACCGCGCTGCTGATAGCCGCCACGGTTGTTGTTGTAGCCACTGCGCTGCTGGTAACCGCCTTGCTGACGGGGCTGGAAATCGCCCTGCTCACCGTCCTGCTGCGGATTGTTGAAACGGTTGCTGTAACCGCCGCGTTGCTGGTAGCCGCCCTGCTGACGCTGTTGGTAGCCCCCACGGTTGTTATAGCCGTTGGACTGGTAGCCGCCACGGTTGTTGTAACCGCCGCGTTGCTGGTAGCCGCCCTGCTGACGCTGCTGATAGCCACCCTGTTCTCCGTCCTGCTGGTTGTTGAAACGCGGACGGTATGGACGTTGGTTGCCGCTTTGCAGCCCGGTGCCGAAACCTTCCGGCCGGAAGCCACCCTCACTGTTGTCCTGATTACGGTTGTAGCCACCTTGGTTATAGGGGCGTGTCTGTTGGTTGATGCGCGGACGCGGGGAGCGTCCCTGCCGATAGCCTTGGTAGCCGTTCTGTTGGTCGGTGTAACCCTCGCGGTTGCTGCCGCCTTGCTGGTTGACAGACTGTTCTTCTGTCTTCTTTTCGTTTTCGAGTTCCATAATGGTGTGTTGTTGTTTTTGGAAACCTCACGGTTTCCTCGTTGTTAATAAATTAAATTCCGATATAGTTCATTGGCGTAATCGCCATCAGTTCCTCTTTCACCTCGTCGCTCACTTCCAGCGAGGCAATAAATTCGCGGATCAGTTCCGGAGTCATCTTCCGGTTGGTCCGGGTCAGCGCCTTCAGCGCCTCGTAGGGGCGAGGGTATGCCTCACGGCGCAGGATGGTCTGGATGGCCTCCGCCACCACCGCCCATGTATTATCGAGGTCGTCCGTGATTTTCTCCTCGTTGAGAATCAGTTTGCGCAGCCCCTTCAGGGTGCTCTGTATGGCGATGACTGCGTGTCCCATGGGCACCCCGACATTGCGGAGCACCGTGGAGTCGGTCAGGTCGCGCTGCAACCGGCTGACGGGCAGCTTCTGGGCAAGATGCTGCAGGATGGCATTGGCGATACCGAGGTTGCCTTCCGAGTTCTCGTAGTCAATGGGGTTCACCTTGTGCGGCATGGCACTGGAACCCACCTCTCCGGCCTTGATCTTCTGTTTGAAATAGTCCATCGAGATGTACATCCAGAAGTCGCGGTCCAGGTCAATGATGATAGTGTTGATGCGACGCATGGCATCGAAGATGGCACCCATCCAGTCGTAGTTGGAGATTTGCGTAGTCCACTGCTCGCGCTCCAGCCCGAGCTTTTCCGACACGAAGCGGTTGCCGAACTCGCGCCAGTCGTATTGCGGATAGGCCACATGATGGGCGTTGTAGTTGCCGGTAGCCCCACCGAACTTGGCAGTGACGGGAAGGTCCTTCAGTCCGCGCAACTGCTCTTCCAGGCGGTAGACGAAGACCATGATTTCCTTCCCCAACCGCGTCGGAGAGGCCGGCTGACCGTGTGTCCGTGCCAGCATGGGCACGTTCTTCCACTGTTCTGCATAGTCGTGGAGCTGTTCGATGAGTTCCTCGACCATGGGATAGTAGACCTGTTCCAGAGCCTCCTTGATGGAGAGGGGCACACTGGTGTTGTTGATGTCCTGCGAGGTCAGTCCGAAATGGATAAACTCCTTGTACTGGTCAAAGTCGCCGATCCGGTCGAGTTGCTCCTTGATGAAATACTCCACGGCCTTCACGTCGTGGTTGGTGGTCTTCTCGATTTCCTTGACGCGTGCGGCATCCTCTTCCGAGAAATGACGGTAGATGTCGCGCAGGGACTCGAAGCGGCTGTGGTCGAAGCCCTCCAGTTGCGGCAGGGGCAGTTCGCAGAGTGCGATGAAGTATTCAATCTCCACGCGCACCCTGTATCTGATGAGTGCATACTCCGAGAAGTATGCGGCCAGTTGTTCCGTTTTGTTCCTGTAACGTCCGTCAATGGGCGAGATGGCGGTCAGTGTGTTCAATTCCATGATGCTGTCTGTTGCGCTTGCTTTTATTGTCTTGTTCACCTTTGTTTACCTGTGCGCGTGCAAAGGTACGAAAAATGCGTCAAACAACCCACGTTGCCGTGCGATATTTTCCGCGAGGGGCTTCTTTTTTGCGTTTTTTGTGTTTCTCCAACCCATATAGCCGGAAACGGCAGGGGTCAGTCGAACAGTCCGTTGACGAGGTTGACGGCCTCGTCCTTCTTGCTGTTGACGATGCGGGCATAGACTTGCGTCATGCGCACATCACTATGTCCCAAGAGCTTGCTCGTCGTGTAGAGGTCGGCTCCCAGCGTCAGCATCATCGTGGCGAAGGTGTGGCGCGCGGTGTGGAAGGTGAAGTGCTTGCTGATGCCGGCTGCCTTGGCCCATGGCTTGATGCAGGCATTGATGGCACAAGGGCTTGGCAGGTCGAAGACGGGGTCGCCCGGACGCTTTGACCCACGCTCCGGCATCCACCGCAACGCCTCGGCCGAGAGCGGCAGATAGATGGGGGCTTTCGTTTTCTGCATCACGATTTCCAGACGCACCTGCTGACCGTCGCGAAAGACGTTCCCCCACTTCAGCCCGATGATGTCGCTCACGCGCAGGCCGCAGAAACACGAGAAGAGGTAGGCGGCCTTGACCTCCGCATGACGCTTTATCGGCGTGACGATGAGCCGCCGCACCTCGTCGATGGTCATGTATTCACGGTGGTTCTCCGGCGTGTGGATTTTTTCCGTGCTGCTGATGCGCGTGAAAGGGTTCACCGGGATGATGTCCTCACGGACTGCGGCGTTCAGTGCACCGTTGAGCACGCGGTAGTAGTTCTGGGCCGTGGAGAGCATGATGGCTCTGCCGCGGGGCTTGTATTCCGTCAGCAGATAGTCGATATAGCCCTTGCAGAAAGGCTTGTCCACCTGGTCCATCGTCATCCTGCTGCCTACATACATCTTCAGGATGCGTATGGCCGTGATGATCTGTTGGCCGTCCTTCCTGCCGAGCCGTGCCTGACGGTTGCGGTAGCACTCCATCCAGTCCAGCAACAACATCTTCTTCTGTCTGTTCTTCGCCGTCCGTATGCCGGCCTCACCGTTGGTCAGCGCGATGATGCGGTCTGCCTTGATCTTGTTGGCAGCCGCCAGCGTCGCCTTGTTCTGCCGACGGGCGTTGCTGTCCGTTTCCGGCACGAGATACAGCCTCAGATATTCATAGACACGTTTCCCGTCCTTGTATATGTCCAGATAGAGACTCTTGTTTCCGTTGCTCAAGGTCTTCATCCTAAGGCATACTGGTCCTTTGGCTTTCACCGCCGTCTTGTTCTTTTTCATGGTTCTCTTTGTGATTTATTGGCCCAACGGGGATTTTCCGTGGAGCCGGTTTGTTTTCAAATGTTGCAATCAGAAGGCATCTTCAATGTGGTCGATGTCGTGACCGGAATCTGGGGTACCCACCACGGTGACCACGTCAAAACGGACATCGCCGTCGAAGTGTTTGAACTTGATATAATGGTTGGCAGCCTGCCGCAGGTTGTTGATTTTCCGATAGTCGACCGCGGTCTCGGGGTCGGTAAATGCGCGGTTGCGGCGCGTCTTCACCTCGACGATCACCAGTGTGTCGCCGTCCATGGCCACAATGTCGAGGTCGCGGTGGCCGCTTTTCCAGTCGCGCTCCACAATCCGGTATCCTTTCTGCTCCAGAAATGCTGCGCCAAGTTCCTCGCCCCAGACGCCCAGTTCGTTGTGTTCTGCCATCGTCTTGTTGTCAGTTTCTTTCGTGTTTCTGCGCTACCAGCGCCTGTATCTCGGCGGCGGATAGTCCGGAGGCTTGCACTATCGTGTCGACAGGGATGCCCAAGGACAGCAGTTTCTGCGCCATGGCACGTTTGGCCTCCTTTTCGCCTTCGGCTCTGCCCTCTGCTCTGCCCTCTGCTCGACCTTCAGCCATGCCTTCGGCTCGACCCTCTGCTCGACCTTCAGCCATTCCTGCGGCACGACCTTCAGCCATTCCCGCTGCTCGACCTTCAGCCATTCCTGCGGCCCGACCTTCAGCCATGCCCGCGGCTCGACCTTCCGCCATTCCTTCCGTCCAGCCTTCCGCATGACCTTCGGCATGCCCTTCCAGTCGGGCATTCCCAAGGACATCATTCTGAATCATGACGGCATTGACGTGTTCGTCGTAGGCATAACGTTCCGCATTCGACATGGAATAGTATTTCAACTTCTCGCGGGCTTCCTGCAGACCGGGGGCTTTCGTGTCCGGACTGATGACACCATTCTTCAGGTAATTAACCCATTCCTCCAAAGGGGACTTCGCCACCTTGTTGAATTCGTTGACACGAACGAGGATATAGGTCGGGAAAATCTCCGAGGGGGACTTCCGGACGATGGTGTCCTTCTCCTTGGCACTGATAACCAACTGATCCTGCGTATGCAGACCGACAAAGTTGTTCTGCCCGACATAGATATAGTCGGCACCCTTGCCCAAGTCAAAGTAGAGGATGCTGATGGAGTAGACCTTTTTCACTTCCTTGTAGGTGTTACCGAGGTTGATGTGCTCCGTGATGGCTTTCGCCACACCGTAGAGCACACGCTCCAAATAGTACAGTTCACTGGTATTCTGGATCTCCACGATGATGATCTCGCCTTTACTGTTCCTCGCCTTGATGTCCACGCGGTTGAACTTGTCATCGGGCTCCAATTGGTTGCTCTCGCTCTCCAGGATGTCGACAATCTTGACCGACTCGTTCAGAAACACGGACAAGAAACCCTCAAGCACGCCGAAGTTCGCTTTCTGGCGAAGCAGGCGCTTGATGGCCCAGTCGAAGCGGATATACCGGTCTCGCAGTTCTTCCATTTGTTGTGCCTCCATAATATTTCCGCAGCAAAGTTACACTTTTATTTTGGAAGTTGCAAAGGATTCAGCGGAAAACTTTGATTTTGGCCGTCAAATCCATCCCAAATCCATCCCAAATCCATCCCAACGGTTTGCAATTATGTTCAATTCGTGATTAATTGACTTTCCCTTCGGCCGTCGAACGTTGTTTCATGATAATTCGTGTTAAGAGATAAAACATGAATGGACACGAATTGACCATGAATTGGACACGAATTTTTCTTTTTCGTTTGGTGGTTGGTGTTTACAATGTTAATTTGTAATGTTTAGTGAGTGGAGGAAGTGGGCTTTGACTCTGGCCCATCGCAGTCC
>CAVJNH010000108.1:0-5654 GCA_963651005.1 Oscillibacter sp. MSJ-31 | reverse complement strand
TTCAAACATTATTCGTAACTTTGCAGACAACTTGCACTTGCTGGTTGACTCTGCGTTTTTCGGGCAATCGGGGCGCAGAAAACAAAAAAACAGGAAAAAGTTTTCAGTTTTCGGATAAAAGCAGTATCTTTGTACGATTTTAATGCATTACACGGTATGCACGATGGACAGGCAGTCATGATTAGCCGGGCACGGCGGTTCTCGCCGAACAGCACGGAAAAGGACGCGGCAATACTCCGGGAAGTGGAGCGCAGACTGCGCGAAAGGGGTCTGCAGACTACGGTGCTCTCGGAGGACGAGGCCGATGGAGCACTGCCGCCAGCCGCTGTCTACGTGACCATGGGGCGCAGCGAGGCTCTGTTGCGGCAGCTCGAAGAGCGGCAACGGCAGGGCGCGATAGTCGTCAACAGCCCCACGGCCGTCCGCATCTGCTGCCGGCGACGGGAGCAGATGGAACTGCTGGAACAAGCCGGTGTGGACGTAGCACCGCAGGAAGGTCACGACGGATATTGGGTCAAACGGGGCGATGCTTCGGCACAGACCTCCGGCGACGTACAGTTCCGCCCCGACAGGGAGAGTGCCTTGGCTGCCGCACAGGAGATGCAGAACTGGGGTGTCACAGAGGTGGATCTCCGCGCACACGTCGCAGGAGACCTCGTGAAGTTCTACGCGGTAAGGGGAACACCCTTCTTCCGCTTCTACTATCCCGGCGACGACGGCGAGAGCAAGTTCGGCGACGAGGTGCACAACGGAAAACCGCAGCACTACCCCTTCGATGCCAATTGCCTGCAGCAGACGGCCGACCAGGCTGCGGAGTTGCTGGACACGGACATCTACGGCGGCGACTGCATCATACGCCCCGACGGAACGCCCGTGCTGATTGACTTCAACGACTGGCCCAGTTTCAGTCGGTGTCGGGAAGAAGCGGCAGAGGCCATTGTCGCGTGCATCGTCCGGAAGGCCGGGCTTTTCAAGACCACAGAAAAATAGGAATGACGGAAGAAACTAATATACTTGAGACAAGGGGGCTCATCTTTGACTACGGCGGCACGCTCGACACGGGAGGTTGCCACTGGGGCAAAGTGCTGTGGCACGCCTATCAGGAGACTGGGGTGCCCGTCTCAGAGGAACGCTTCCGCGAGGCATACGTCCACGGAGAACGCACGCTGGCCCGGACTCCCGTCATACAACCCGACTTCACCTTCCGCCGTACCCTCGACGAGAAGTTACGCATTGAGTTGGAATATCTCGGACTTCCCGACTATCGCAACCACATTCTCGGACTGCTCTACGACGGCGTGTGCCGACACACCGCCGAAAGCCGGCGCGTGCTCCAGCAACTGAAGGAGCGTGTACCCATGGTGCTGGTGAGCAATTTCTATGGCAACATCGCCACCGTGCTCCGCGAGTTCGGCCTCGACGGTCTGTTCTGCCACATCGTGGAGTCCGCCGTCGTCGGCGTGCGGAAGCCCGACCCGCAGATTTTCCGCCTCGGCGTGGAGGCGCTCGGCATGGAAGCCGGTGTGGTGACCGTCGTCGGCGACAGCATCGACAAGGACATGGTGCCGGCGCGGAAGGCCGGATGCCACACCGTGTGGACACGTGGCGAGCAATGGACGGACGCGCCCGTGGACGAGTCGCAGGCCGACCTCGTCATCGACCGTCTTGACCAACTGTTAGACAACAACTATATAAAATATATTAAAAACTAAGTGTTATGAAACAAACTAACGTAAAGCCTGCAGAAGGCAAATTGGGAATTATGGTAGTGGGTTGCGGTGCCGTGGCCACTACGTTCATGACGGGTGTTCTCATGACCCGCAAGGGACTGGCCAAGCCCATCGGCTCCATGACGCAGTACGACAAGATCCGCATCGGACGGGGCGCTGACAAGAAATACCTCCACTACAAGGACATCGTGCCCCTGACCAAGCTGGACGACATCGTGTTCGGCACATGGGATGTCTATCCGCAGAATGCCTATCAGGCCGCCATATACGCCGAAGTGCTGAAAGAAAAGGACATCGAGCCTGTGCGCAGCGAACTGGAGCAGATCGTGCCCATGAAGGCCGCCTTCGACAAGAACTATGCCAAGCGTCTGGACGGCGACAACGTGAAGGACTGCAAGACGCGCTGGGACATGGTGGAGGCCATACGCAAGGACATCCGCGACTTCAAGGAGAAGAACGGCTGCGCCCGCATCGTGGTCATCTGGGCCGCCTCCACCGAAATCTATGTGCCCGTAGACGAGAAGATACACGGCACGCTGGCCGCACTCGAACAGGCCATGAAGGCTGACGACCGCGAGCACGTGGCTCCCTCCATGTGCTACGCCTATGCTGCACTGACCGAGGGTGCGCCCTTCATCATGGGTGCACCGAACACCACCGTCGACATTCCTGCCATGTGGGAACTCGCCGAAAAGACCAAGATGCCTATTGCCGGCAAGGACTTCAAGACCGGACAGACCCTCGTGAAGTCAGGCTTCGCCCCCATCATCGGCACGCGCTGCCTCGGACTGCACGGCTGGTTCTCCACCAACATCCTTGGCAACCGCGACGGACTCGTGCTCGACGAACCCGCCAACTTCCACACCAAGGAGGTCAGCAAGCTCTCCACACTGGAGACCATCCTCAAGCCCGACGTGCAGCCCGACCTCTACGGCCACGGCAACGACGAGGACACGCAGTATTTCCACAAGGTGCGCATCAACTACTATCCGCCGCGCAACGACAACAAGGAGGGATGGGACAACATCGACATCTTCGGATGGATGGGCTACCCCATGCAGGTCAAGATCAACTTCCTCTGCCGCGACTCCATCCTTGCCGCTCCGCTGCTGCTCGACCTCACCCTGCTCAGTGACCTCGCCGCACGTGCCGGACGCTATGGCATACAGCGTTTCCTGAGCTTCTTCCTCAAGGCTCCCATGCACGACTACACGCAGGGCGAAGAGGCGGTCAACAACCTCTACCAGCAATACACCATGTTGAAGAACGCCATCCGCGAGATGGGCGGATATGAAGCCGATGAAGAAATCGATTAAAACACTTTTTGTCATACTCATGATGTCCTTGTGCCTGCCTGCGCAGGCACAAGGACTGCTTTCAGGATACGTCATCGACGCACAGACCCGGGACAGCATCCCCATGGCCAGCGTCGTCTACAAAACACAGAAAGAAGCCGTCGTCTCCAGCATTGAGGGACGCTACACCATCCGGAAACGGGTCGGGTGGGCCTTGACCTTCAGTGCCGTGGGCTACATCTCGCAGACCATCCAGATTACAGACCGCACCCCCATGCACCTCGACGTCCGGCTGAAGCCCGACACGAAGATGCTGCAAGGGGTCACCGTCCGCGCCAAGCGCCAACGCTACAGCCGGAAGAACAATCCGGCTGTAGAGCTGATGCGGAAGGTCATCGAGCACAAGAAGCAAACGGACTTGGCCAACAACGACTTCTATCAGTACAACAAGTATCAGAAGCTCACTATGGCGGCCAACGAAATCACGCCGGAGATGCTTCAGAACCCCAAGTTCAAGAACAAGAAATGGCTGGTGGACCAGGTGGAGACTTGCCCGTACAACAACAAGCTGATACTGCCCCTGTCCGTCGACGAGACCGTCACGAAGCAACTCTACCGCCGCAGGCCACACAGCGAGAAGAGCATCATCACCGGACAGAACTCCACCGGTATCGGAGACCTGTTCCAGACGGGCGACATCATCACCACGATGCTGAAGGACGTGTTCACCGATGTCAACATCTACGACGACCAGATCCGCCTGTTGCAATACCCCTTCACCTCGCCCATCGGCAAGGGGGCCATTGCCTTCTACCGCTTCTACATCGAAGACACGGTCAAGGTGGAGCGCGACAGCTGCATCCACCTCCAGTTCCTGCCCAACAACCAGCAGGACTTCGGTTTCCGCGGCGACCTCTATGTCCTCAAGGACTCCTCCTATCAGGTGAAGCGGTGTCGGCTGACCATCCCCAGCCGCAGCGACGTCAACTTCGTGGAGAATCTCCGCGTAGACCAGGAGTTCTCTCAGTTGCCCAACGGCGAGTGGGTGCTGTCGGTGGACGACATGATTGTGGAGATGAAGATAGCCAGTTTCCTCCACAAGCTCATCGTCATCCGCAACACCCGCCTCACGGACTATGCCTTCGACGAATTGCCGAAACAACTCTTCAAGGGAAAGAAGAAGGAGGTGCGCGAGGCCGATGCCATGATGCGCGGCGATGCTTTCTGGGCCAAGTACCGGCAGGTGGAGCTGACCAAGGGCGAGAACTCCATGGACGACTTCATCAAGGGACTGCAGAACATCCGGGGCTTCAAGTACATCATCTTCGGGGCAAAGGCCCTCATAGAGAACTTCGTGGAGACCGGCAAGCAGTCGAAGGTGGACATCGGCCCCATCAACACCATGGTGTCCAGCAACTTCGTCGACGGCCTGCGCCTGCGCGCCTCGGCACAGACCACCGCCAACCTCAACAAACACTGGTTCTTCTCCGGCTACTACGCCCACGGCATGGACTCGCACAAGAACTACTACAAGGGCGAGGTGACCTATTCGTTCAACAAGAAGGAATACCTGCCCCGGGAGTTTCCCAAGCGCACGCTGACCTTCACGTCGACCTACGATGTCATGTCGCCCTCGGACAAGTTCATGCACACCGACAAGGACAACGTGTTCACGGCCTTCAAGTGGAGCACCGTCGATGCCATGATGTTCTACAACCGGCAGCAACTCACCTTCGAGCGCGAGGAGGACTTCGGCTTCAAGACCACCGTCAGCTTCAAGACGGAGGAGAACGAGGCCTGCGGCAACCTCCACTTCAAGACGATGAACGGCACCGACGGCAACATCCGCACCACGGAGCTGCACGCGGCCCTGGAATACTGTCCCGGAGCCACCTACATCAACACCAAGCAGCGCCGCCTGAAGATCAACCTCGACGCACCGGTCTTCTCCGTCAGCCACACCCTCGGACTGAAAGGCGTGCTGGGCGGACAGTACAGCTACAACTACACCGAAGCGGGCATCTACAAACGCTTCTGGATGAACAGTTGGGGAAAGATCGACTGCTACCTGAAGGGCGGCATACAATGGGAGAAGGTGCCTTTCCTCCTGCTCTGTATGCCGGAAGCCAACCTCTCCTACATCATCCAGGACAACACCTTCAACCTCGTCAACAACATGGAGTTCCTCAACGACCGCTATGTGTCGGCAGACATCAGCTGGGACTTCAACGGGAAAATCTTCAACCGCATCCCGCTGCTCAAGAAGCTCAAATGGAGGGAATACGTCGGTGTCAAGATGCTGTGGGGAGAGCTTTCGGACAAGAACAACCCCGAGAAGCAGGCCGACAGCCCCATCGTGATGGCCTTCCCCACGGGTTCGCACATCATGGACCCTCACCGCCCCTATTGGGAACTGGTGCTCGGCGTGCACAACATCTTCAAGATCATGCACGTGGAATATGTGCGCCGCCTCAACTACAACGACCTGCCCACCGCCCACAAGCACGGCGTGCGCTTCATGGTGCGGATGACCTTCTGAAAAACGCCCACTTTCAAGATAGAAGTGCAATTCTGATGGGTTGACATGGGGAGTCCCCACAGGGGGATGTACGTTCCTCGGAGCGTAGCG
>CAVJNH010000107.1:0-5690 GCA_963651005.1 Oscillibacter sp. MSJ-31 | reverse complement strand
TTCAAACATTATTCGTAACTTTGCAGACAACTTGCACTTGCTGGTTGACTCTGCGCTCAGCAAAGAAAGCAAGCTTTCTCTGCATTCGCTGCTCCAAAATTTGGTATTTCTCTCGGTTTGCACTACCTTTGCACTGCGTTATATATAATAGGTATGATAGACTCTTCGGCATTTCAGGGAAAAAGGGCGGTTTACTTCACTTTGGGCTGCAAGCTCAACTTCTCCGAGACATCCACGTTCGGCAAGATGCTTCAGGAGATGGGCGTGACGACGGCAAAGGACGGCGAACAGGCTGACCTCTGCCTCATCAACACCTGCTCCGTGACCGAGGTGGCCGACCACAAGTGTCGGCAGGCCATCCATCGGCTGGTACGCCAGCATCCCGGAGCTTTCGTGGTGGTGACCGGGTGCTACGCCCAGTTGAAACCGCAGACGGTGAGCGGGATAGAGGGGGTCAGCCTGGTGCTTGGAGCCAACGAGAAGGCGCAGCTCATCCAGTTCCTTTCCGAGCAATGGGGGGAGGCGTTGGACCGGGAGACGGTGCCGACGGCCACCGGAAAGGCGGAAGCACGCTATTATGTGCAGAAGACGAAGGACATCCGGAGCTTTGCACCCAGTTGTTCGCGCGGCAACCGCACCCGCTATTTCCTGAAGGTGCAGGACGGTTGCGACTATTTCTGCACCTATTGCACCATTCCCTACGCCCGCGGCTTCAGCCGCAACCCGACGGTGGCCTCGCTGGTGGAGCAGGCCGGACAGGCGGCTGCCGAAGGCGGCAAGGAAATCGTGCTGACCGGGGTGAACATCGGCGACTTCGGGAAGACGACCGGGGAGCGGTTCATCGACCTGGTCCGGGCACTGGACGGCGTGGAGGGCATCTCCCGTTACCGCATCAGCAGTCTGGAACCCGACCTGCTGACCGACGAGCTGATAGACTATTGTGCCCGGAGCCGTGCCTTCATGCCCCACTACCACATCCCGTTGCAGAGCGGCAGCGACGCGGTGCTGAAGCTGATGCACCGCCACTACGACCGGCAACTCTTTGCCGACAAGATCCACCGCATCAAGGCGGTGACCCCCGATGCCTTTATCGGCGTGGATGTCATGGTGGGCTGCCGCGGCGAGACCCCGGAGTGTTTCGAGGAAACCTATGCGTTCCTGCAGTCGCTCGATGTCACGCAGCTCCATGTCTTCCCCTATTCCGAACGCCCCGGAACGGCGGCCCTCTCCATTCCATACGTCGTGGCCGATGCCGACAAAAGGGAGCGCAGCCGCCGCCTGTTGGAACTCTCCGACCGGAAGACGGAGGCGTTCTACCGGCAGTTTGTCGGAACGACCGCCGAGGTGCTGTTCGAGAAGGCTCCGAGGGGGAAGGCCATGCACGGCTTCACCCGGAACTACGTGCGCGTGGAGCTGCCGGCAGCCGAAGCCCGCGAGGCATACGACAACCAACTGATGACCGTCCGGCTGGGGGACTTCAACCGCGACCGCACGGCCTTGCGCGTCACGCTCCAATAGACAAGAACCCTTCATTCACCCGACAAAACCCCGACAAAGATGGACAAACTGGCAATCGTGATTCTCAACTGGAACGGCCAGCAGATGCTGCACCAGTATCTGCCCTCCGTGCTCCAATATTCCAGGGACGAGGCGGTGATTTACGTGGCCGACAACGCCTCGACCGACCAGTCGCTGGAGATGCTGGCCCACGAGTTTCCTTCCTGCCGGGTCATTCCCCTGGAGAAGAACTGGGGCTTTGCCGAAGGCTACAACAAGGCACTCCGGCAGATTGAGGCGGAATATTATCTGCTGCTGAACTCCGACATCGAGGTGACGCACCATTGGCTCACGCCGCTCGTGGAGTTCATGGACGTGCACCCCGAGGTGGCGGCCTGCCAGCCCAAACTGCTCTCCATCTTCAACCGCGACAGCTTCGAATATGCCGGCGCAAGCGGCGGCTTCCTCGACCGCTACGGCTATCCGTTCTGCCGGGGGCGTGTGTTCGACACCGTGGAACAGGACGACGGACAGTATGACTTCCGGCAGGAAATACAGTGGGCCACGGGGGCGGCCATGATGATCCGTTCGGCGGACTACTGGGCGGCGGGCGGACTGGACGGACGTTTCTTTGCCCACAACGAGGAGATTGACCTGTGCTGGCGTCTGCGCATCCGGGGACGGAAAATCTACTGCCTGCCGGAGAGCTGCGTCTATCATGTGGGAGGCGGCACCCTGCCCAAAGGCAACCCGAGGAAGACCTTCCTCAACTTCCGCAACAACCTGACCATGCTCTACAAGTGTCTGCCCGAAGCGGAACTGCGCCGGGTGATGCTGGTGCGCTGGGTGCTCGACTACGTGGCCGCGTGGAAGTCGCTCCTGCTAGACCGTAACGTGGGCGAGTTCCTGGCCGTCTACCGGGCGCGCCGGGCCTTCCGCCGCTGGCGCAAGGACTTTGCCGGCGACCGGGAAAAAATCCAGGCCGGCAGGAGTGCTGCCAGCCTGGAGGATGTCTGCCGTTTCAGTGTGCTCTGGCAGTATTACGCCAAGGGTCGCCGACGCTATTCCGATTTCTTCTGACGCTCCCGGACGGTCACTGCGACGGGATGGGTGAGCTCCTGCTTCCAGGCCTTGAGGCTGTCGAACCACGCCTCGGCGGAATGGAAGCCGAAGGTCTCGTTGTCCGAGCAGAACGTGATGTGGTAGCGCATGGCCTTGTCGATGCGGCCGATGACGAAGGGATAGTTGTCCTTGTCGGCAGGCAGCTCGCTGACGATGTGCGCCTGGGGCAGGCAGATGCCCAGTCCCACGGTCTCGCGCTTGTGGCCGACGGAGTCCTTGGCCGACACGGGCCAGTCGGTGCCCCAACAGCCGCGCAGTCCTTCATGGTCGGAATATTCCTTCGAGTCTTTCACGTTGATGAGGCCGGTGGCAAACCGATGATTCTTCACGGCCTGACGGAACGCCACGTCCACCTGACAGTCGCGGCGGCCGGCATAGAGTGTGTAGCGCAGGGTCATGGTGACAGGGTAGGGGTGGAAGGCATTGGAGCCTTCCCGGTCGTCCTTCCAGCCGTCGTCCACCACTTCGACCACCGTGCGCACGGGTCCGCTGCTGACGATGCGCTCGGTGCGCAGGGTCACGTCGGTCAGCATCCGGGGCTGCTGTCCGTTCCATCCGCGCAGGGCTCCCAGCCCGAAGGTGTTGCCCACCCAGAGCACGTCGTCGCCGTAGCCGTTCTCCTTCTGTTGGCGGTCCGGATAGAACTGCGTCTCCTTCAGCTCCAGTCCTTTGCGGCACTTGCCGTAGATGTCGACGGTCTGCCGATGGTCGAAATAGATGCGGTAGGCCACCAACTCGCTCTCGAAGGCCGGGCCGTGGTGGTGCAGCTGGTTGTAGGGATTCGTGCCGTTCTCCACGGTCAGGCTGCGGATGTACAAATCCTGTTTGTTGCTGGCCTTTATCTTCTTGTTGCTCAGCATCATGTCGGCGTACACCTGTGGTTGGTAGGCTCTGGGCGTTCCGCTGTCGAGCAGGTCGACGGTGTAGGTGGCTGTCGCCTTGCCGGCCACTTCGGCCATGAAGCAGAGCTCGTCATACAGGCCGTCGCCGTTGAGGTCGTCCAGCTGTGAGGCGATTTCCGTGCCGTCGCGCCGGACGATGGCCTGCCGGATGTCCGCGCCGTAGGGAACCAGGCTGACCACGACGGGTTGCGCGGTGCGTGCCGTTTTCATGGGGTTCTTTACCGTGATGTCCAGTTGCCGCTGGGCCATGGCCAGGCCACAGGTCAGGGCGCAGAGGACGAGGGTTGCTGTTGTCCGTTTCATATAGATTGTTTTTGTTTGTTTGTCCACAGATAAGGAGAGAGAGCAGGCAGTGTCTCTGTAAGCCGGGTTCTGTGCCTTGCCGGGGCAAGGTGTCTGCCATTTATCTACTACGCAGGTCGCCCTGCGTCTCCAGCATTCTACCCTCCATCGTTGTTACTCGGGCGGACAACCCTCAGACGATGGTTTACATGAACTTGCAGCTCCCAGATGGAACAGCCCGGCGGTCGCCCGCCGGCTGGTGGTCTCTTACACCGCCTTCTCACCCTTGCCCTTGCGGGCGGTCATTCTCTTCTTCCATATCCAGCTGTCGCCAACTGCTTCTATTTTCGGAAGTGGGATGTCCTGTGCTGCCCGGACTTTCCTCTCGCACCGTCGGGTGCCAGCGGCAGACCGAGACACTGTCCACTGTCTCTCCGTTTTACGGTGCGGTCTCCTCGAAGGTGGCGGCCGAGAACTGGAAGTCGCTGGCGTGGAGATACCTCATGTCGTATTTCCGTTTGGCCTTCGAGGTGTACTGTTTCCTCATCTTGAGGTATTTCTTCTCCGCGTCTTCCTTCGTGAGGGCGAAGAACACGATGCAGACCCTGTTGGGCTGCTGCTGTGCGGTGAGATAGTCCTTGAACTGGTGGGAGTACTGCTCGCGTCCCAGCAGGAACTTCGTCTTGCTCTCGATCCATGCGCTGTCCACGGCCTGCACGTCGGTCATGTAGATGACGGAGTCCTGGAACGAGGCCGAGAATCCGAACAGATAGACCTTGGGTGCCTTGACGTTCTTGGCGTTGACGGTCAGTGGCAGCAGTGCTGCCGTAACCAGCAGCAGGAGTGTTTTTATTGTTGTCGTTGTTTTCATTGTCCCAAATATGATTTTAACATGGCGTTGTTCGTACTGTTACGCAGCCTTCTGATGGCTTTCTCCTTGATCTGGCGCACCCTCTCGCGCGACAGGCCGTATTTCGTGCCCACCTCTTCCATGGTCAGCTCCGGGGTGTTGATGCCGAAGAGGGCCTCTATCACCTCGCGTTCCTTGCGGGAGAGCGACTTGAGGGCGGTGGCGATTTCCGTGCGCAGCGACTCCAGAACCAGTTCCCGGTCGGCCATGGGCGAGTTGGTGTCTTCCATCACGTCGATGAGGCTGCTGTCGTCGCTGTCGGAAAACGGTGCGTCCATCGACACGTGGCGCGTATGGGCGTTGAGTGCCCCGTCAATCTTGTCCTCCGGCAGGTCCGTTATCTGCGTCAGCTCCTCCACCGAGGGTTTCCGCTCGTGTTCCTGCTCGAACTTGCTGACCTCCTGGTTCACCTTGCTCAGTGCGCTCTGCTGGTTCATCGGCATCCGCACCAGACGGCTCTGCTCCGCAATGGCCTGAAGGATGGACTGGCGAATCCACCAGACGGCATAGGAGATGAACTTGAAGCCGCGCGTCTCGTCGAACTTCTCGGCTGCCTTGATGAGTCCGATGTTGCCCTCGTCGATGAGGTCGGGCAGCGACAGCCCTCGGTTCTGGTATTGCTTGGCCACTGAGACCACGAAGCGCAGGTTGGCTTTGGTCAGCTTCTCCAGGGCACGCTTGTCGCCCTTCTGGATGCGCCGCGCCAGCTCCACCTCTTCATCCACCGTGAGCAGGTCTTCCTTGCCGATTTCCTGCAGATACTTCTCGAGCGATTCACTCTCCCGATTGGTGATGGATGTGTTGATCTTCAGTTGTCTCATAGGGTTCCAGGTTTTGTGTGTCTGCAAAGGTAGAGTTTTTTTTCCTAACGACCAAACAAACGCTTTGTTTTTCGTCTTTTTTCCCTGCCTAGGGAATTTTTCGCAGAGTCAACCAGCAAGTGCAAGTTGTCTGCAAAGTTACGAATAATGTTTGAA
>CAVJNH010000106.1:0-5809 GCA_963651005.1 Oscillibacter sp. MSJ-31 | reverse complement strand
TTCAAACATTATTCGTAACTTTGCAGACAACTTGCACTTGCTGGTTGACTCTGCGCCTTCTGAAAAACGCGCTGCCCAGAAAAAAATTTTTCTCTGGGCAGCGCGCAACTTTTTTCTGACTGGAAACGTCAAAAGGACAGAAACACGTGAAACGAACAAGAAACGACTATGAAAAAATGGATGCTTTTCCTGATGATTGCCCTCCCCATGGTGGCCTCATCGTGCACAGAGACCAAGACGACCGTTACAGGCAGCGGTCGGCAAGTGACCGACCACCGCAACGGCGTGACGGGGTTTGAAGCCATCGAAATCAACGGCTCTTTCGATGTGGTCTACCGCCAGGCCAACACCTTCCACGTCTCGGTCAAGGGGCCGCAGAAGCTCGTCAGCAAGATAGAGACTATGGTAAGCAATGGCCGTCTGAAGATCGGCAGCAAGAAGAGCCGGAGCTTCTTCGGCTTCAACAGCGACAGCGACGACGTGACCGTCGTGGTGTCCTCACCCGACCTGACGGGCGTGTTCCTGAAGGGTTCCGGCGATTTCAAGTGTGACGGACACGTCGACACCGACAACATGAAGCTTGAACTGCGGGGCAGCGGCGACATCGAAATCAAGAGCCTCATCTGCGACAACATACAGGTGATGCTCTTCGGCAGCGGAGACATCGACCTGCCCAACGTCACGGCGCGCCACTCCTCCATCTCTCTCATCGGATCGGGCGACATCGACATCACGCAACACCGGGTGGACACCACGGACATGGATCTCAAGGGCTCGGGCGAAATCGACCTGAAGGTGGTGGACTGCGGCACGATAGAGAGCCAGGTCATCGGTTCGGGCGAAATCAACATCGGAGGAACGGCACGGCAGGAACGTCACGAGGTCAAAGGCTCGGGCGACGTCTACACCCGGAAGTTGTTCCTGAAATGAAAAAAACGCGGCGACCTTGCCCGTTTCTCAAGGATAATGTGTAACTTTGTGCTGCGAAGTTACACATTATTCATATATACAGGAGATACCGGATGAAATTTGCAATCATTGCGGCCGGCGAAGGAAGCCGGCTGGCTGCCGAGGGCATTGCCGACCCGAAACCGCTGGTCAAGGTGGGCGGCGAGCCGCTGATAGACCGCCTCATGCGCGTGTTCGCGGACAACGGCGCAGAGGAAATCGTGGTCATCTGCAACGACCTCAATCCCCGCGTGGCGCAGCATCTGGAGGAAGTCCGGACGCACGGACTCCACGGGCAGCCGGTGCCCCTCCGCTTCTGCGTCCGGAGCACGCCCAGTTCCATGCACAGCTTCCACGTCATCAGTCCGTATCTCGCAGACAGCCCCTTCGTGCTGACCACCGTAGACACCATCTTCCGCGAGGAGGAGTTCCGCCGCTATGTGGAGGACTTCCGGCGGCTGACCGCCGGTGGGGAGACGGACGGCGTGATGGGGGTCACCGACTATATCGACGACGAGAAACCGCTCTATGTGGAGACCGACGACCGCCTCCGCATCCTGCATTTCCTCGACCGGCAGGAACAGCCGCACTACATCTCCGGAGGCATCTACGGCCTCACACCCAAAGCCGTCGCCACCCTGAACGGCTGCATGGCACGGGGCGAGAGCCGGATGCGGAACTTCCAGCGCGCCCTCTTGACCGACGGACTGCATCTGCAGGCCTGGCCTTTCTCCAAGGTGCTCGACATCGACCACGCGGAAGACGTGCAGAAGGCCGGGCAATTCCTTGCCGGAGCATGACGGACAGAAACCTTTACACCCCATTGACATGATGAACAACGAACACAAAACCTTCAGTGAACTGCTGCGGATGTCGTTCAAGTCGGACGACACCGAAGAGTGGCTTGACGTGCATTTCACGCGTCCCATAGGCTTGGCTTTCGCCTTGCTCTGGAACCGTTTCGGCATACACCCCAACGTCATCACCATTCTATCCATCTTCCTCGGGATTGCCGCCGGCGTGATGTTCTGTTTCCCCGACCTGCCGCACAACATCATGGGTGTCGTGCTGCTGATGTTCGCCAATTTCTGCGACTCCACCGACGGACAGATGGCGCGTCTCACGGGCAAGAAGACGCTGGTGGGGCGCGTGCTCGACGGATTCTCTGGCGACGTGTGGTTCGCGGCCATCTATATCGCCGTCATCATCCGCACGGGAAATCTGTTCTACACTTCGGCAGGCTACTATGCCTATGCCGCCGCCTTCGTGCTCTGTGTCCTGGCCGGTCTCCGGTGCCACGCGCGACAGAGTTCCCTGGCCGACTACTACCGCCAGATTCACCTCTTCTTCCTGTTGGGCAAGGAGGGCAGCGAGCTTGACCGCTCCGACGAACAGCGCAGGACGGCTGACGAACTGCCGAAAGACCGCTGGTTCGCGCGGCTGTTCTTCTCCCAATACGCCGGGTACTGCCAGTCGCAGGAGGAACGCACGCCGAAGTTCCAGCAGTTCTATGCGCAACTGCGCCGACAATATCCCAACCCGGCAGACATCCCGCAGTCGCTCCGCGCCGCGTTCCGTGAAGGGTCGCTGCCGCTGATGAAATTCACCAATCTGCTGACCTTCAACAGCCGCGCCATCATCGTCTATCTGGCCTGTCTGCTGAACGTCCCCTACGTCTATCCGATCATGGAGATTACCGTCTTTGCCGTGATGTATGCCTATATGCGCCACAGCCACGAACGCCTGTCGGAACGGATGGCCGGAAAACTGGCCGCCCGTCAGTAACCGTCAAAATACAGCAGTCCCTATGCGTTGTCTCGTTCTTGCCGACAATCAGGAAATCACCCGCGCAGGCATCCAGTATGTCTGCAGCCGGAGCGGTGACTGGGCGACGGTGCAGGCGGAGGACAAGGGGCGGTTGATCGAACTGCTCCGGGAGCACGCCTCTGCCGTGGTCGTCATGGACTACACCCTGTTCGACCTCAACGACTTCGAGGAACTCGACATCCTGCACCTGCGCTTCCCGGAGGTGCAGTGGGTGATGTTCAGCACCGACCTCTCGACCGACTTCGTCCGGCAACTGCTGGCCACCAGTCCGCGGTTCAGCATCCTGCTCAAGGAGTCGCCGTTGCAGGAGGTCTACGACTGTCTGGCGGCGGCTGGCCGGCGGCAACGCTACATCTGCCAGCGGATGGCCGAACTGCTGTTGACCGCGCCGACGGACAAGCAGAAGGAGGACGTGCGGCTGACCCCCACGGAAACGGAGATTCTCAAGGACATCGCCCTCGGACTGACCACCCGGGAGATTGCCGAGCGGCGCTTCTCCAGCTTCCACACCGTCAACACGCACCGCAAGAACATCTTCCGGAAACTGGGAGTCAACAACGCCCACGAAGCCACGAAATACGCGCTGCGCGCAGGCCTTGTCGACGCAGCCGAATATTACATCTGACGGCTACGGACAGCTTTCCGCCTCCCGGCAACTTACCACGTGACTTTGTCGCTCAGACAGCGGTCCAGTGCATCGGTGATGGCTTTGCGGTCCATGTGTTGTCCGATGAACACCAGTTTCTGCATGCGGTCGCCATAGAGCGGCTGCCAGTCGCGGCGCAGTGCCTCGTTCGCCGCCATCATGTCGCGCAGCTCGTCTTCGGGCATGGTTGCGTACCATTGGCCGGCTCCCTGTAGGCCCATCTGTCGTCCGGCCTGTTCAAAGACGTAGCAGCGGTCCGGCTCGTCGACAAACCAGCAGATGCCCTTACAGCGGATGACGCCCTTGGGCCATTGGCGCGCCACGAAATGGTCGAAATAATTGATGTCGAAAGGCTTGCGCGCATAGTACACGAAACTCCCGATACCGTATTCCTCCACCTCGCCGCCCTCATGGTCATGGTGATGGTGGTGTTCATGTTCATGGTGGTGTTCATGCTCATGTTCGTGGTGATGTTCTTCTTCGTCGTCATCGTCATCGTCGTCCTCATCCTCATCGTGGTGATGATGCTCTATCTCGTCAATCCAGGCCGCAGAGGTGGCCACGGCCTCAAAGTCAAAGCCGTGGGTGTTCAGCAGTTTGTCAAGGTCCACTTCACCGTAGTCGCAGGGAATAATCTCGGCCTTGGGTTGCAGGGCACGGACAATCTGCCGGATTTTCTCCAGTTCGTTGGCGGTCACCATCGAAGCCTTGTTGAGCAGGATGATGTTGCAGAACTCGATCTGTTGGATGACGAGGTTCTCGATGTCCTCCTCGCCGATGTTCGGGGCCGTCAGTGCCTCGCCGCCCGCAAACTCGTCGCGCAGGCGCAGGGCATCGACCACCGTGACGATGCTGTCCAGACGCAGGATGGCATCCTTCGTATATTCCGGTCCCAGCGTCGGGATGGAGCAGATGGTCTGTGCAATGGGAGCCGGCTCGCAGATGCCGCTGGCCTCAATCACGATATAGTCGAAACGCTGCATGGCAGCCAAGTCCTTCAACTGGTTCACGAGGTTCATCTTCAGCGTGCAGCAGATGCAGCCGTTCTGCAAGGCCACCAGACTGTCGTCCTTCTGGTTCACCACACCGCCCTGCTGGATCAGTCCGGCATCGATGTTCACCTCGCCGATGTCGTTCACCACCACGGCAAACCGGATGCCCTTCCTGTTGGTCAGTATGCGGTTCAGCAACGTGGTCTTGCCGCTGCCCAGATAACCCGTGAGCAGCAATACGGGGAGTTCCTTCTTGTTCATCATCGTTGATATTCACGTTTTCTTCGGAGCGCAAAATTACGGAAATCTGAAGAATCTTACGAATAAATTGCGTTAAATTTGGTTTTAACCTCGCTTATTCGTATCTTTGCAGCGAGAATATTACAACATCATTTTTTAACTTAACACAAAAAAGGACTATGAAAACAAAGTATGCAGGAACTCAGACCGAGAAGAATCTTGAGGCTGCTTTCGCAGGCGAATCGCAGGCCCGTAACAAGTACACCTACTTCGCATCGAAGGCCAAGAAGGAAGGGTTCGAACAGATAGCTGAGATTTTCCTGAAGACTGCCGACAACGAGAAGGAGCACGCCAAGATGTGGTTCAAGGAACTCTGCGGCATCGGCGACACCGCACAGAACCTGACGGCTGCTGCCGAGGGTGAGAATTTCGAGTGGACCGACATGTACGAGGGCTTCGCCAAAACCGCCGAAGAGGAAGGCTTCACCGCTCTGGCCAAGAAGTTCCGTCTGGTGGCCGCCATCGAGAAACGTCATGAGGAACGCTACCGCGCCCTGCTCCACAACATCGAGATGCAGGAGGTGTTTGCCAAGAGCGAGGTGAAGGTATGGGAGTGCCGTAACTGCGGCCACATCGTGGTAGGCGAAAAGGCTCCCGAGGTTTGCCCCGTATGTGCTCACCCCAAGGCTTACTTCGAGGTTCACGTCGACAACTTCTAAACCTCGTCATGGGCAATAGCGGCCATCCGCTATAAGCCTCAAACTTAACAGGCGCAGTCTCCCATAACAAGGAGTCTGCGCCTTTGGTTTGGTCACTTAGCCACACGTTCTATTCCATGTGTTTTGGGGCTATTTTGGGCCTCTAAGGGAAATTCATCGATTCCCCCGGGAAAATTCATCATTTCCCCCGGGAGAATCGATTATTTTTCCCGGGTAAATTGATGTTTGACCTGTACTGATTTTGGTTGACGGTTTTGTTTGTTATTACTAAGTTGGTTTACACTCTTTGTTTTTATTCCTAACACAGGTTGTCAGTTTGTGGCTTTATTCCTGCTTCGATAGACAGAAAGCACACACCAGGTCATCCTTGGAATCTTCCAAGTAATAACAGTAGGACTTGCCGAATAAGTTCTCCGCATAAGACACGGCATCATTTC
>CAVJNH010000105.1:0-5821 GCA_963651005.1 Oscillibacter sp. MSJ-31 | reverse complement strand
AGAGCAATATCTTCGGCACAACTGGAGATTATCCCTCGAACAGCACCAATATGCCGATGCTCGGCACCATCGCCGACGGCAAGATTACATTCAAACACCTCGGTGGCCTGGCCGTCATCCGCATCAACAAGATGCCGGCTGAGTCGGGCACCATCACCGTCACCGCAGACCAACAGCTCTCGGGCAACTTCGAGGTAGAAGACTTGTCGGCCAATTCCCCGACGATAGAAACCACGACAGCATCAGGTGATAACGGCAAGGTGACCTTCAACTTCAGCGGCGCGACAAAGAATGGTGTCGGCGTGTTCTATCTGCCTTTGGCCGTAGGAGACTACACCAACGTAACCCTCGCAATCAGCGACGGCACGACCACCCAGACCATCAGTTGCGGAAAATTCTATATGCATCGCGGTTACGTGAGGGCCATTCCCATCAACCGCAACGCGTATGACATTGCAGCACAGGATGCCAACGGAGTGACGATTCACTACTACAAGTTCAACAACAATGGCAAGACCGAACTGGCGGTGACGTATCTTAACTATGGTGAGGAGAACTATTCCGCCCAGAAAGTAGACATCCCGGCATCGGTGACAGACGGTGAGAATACGTACCCGGTGACAGCCATTGGAGAAGGGGCTTTCTGTGGTTGCTCCAGTCTGACCTCTGTAACGATTCCCAGCAGCGTGACTTCCATTGGAGGTGATGCTTTCACTGATTGCTCCAGTCTGACTTCGATAGAGATTCCCAACAGCGTGACTGCCATTGGATATTGGTCTTTCGCTGGTTGCGGTCTGACTTCGGTGACGATACCCAACAGCGTGACTTTCATTGAAGAGGGGGCTTTCGCTTATTGCGCAAGTCTGGCCTCGGTAGAGATTAAGAGTGGTGTGAAGACAATGACAATAGGGAGGAATGCTTTCGCTTGTTGCGAAAGTCTGGAATCGATAGAGATTCCCAACAGCGTGACTGCCATTAAATATGGGGCTTTCCAGGGTTGCAAAAGTCTGGTCAAGGTGACGATTGGGGATAAGGCGAATATTGAGAATAAGACGAAGATGACGATAGGGCAGCATGCTTTCCTCGCTGACAAAGCTCTTAAGACACTTTATGTGTATGCTACGACACCACCGACCATAGACAGTAACACTTTCATCCGATACTACAACAGCTCGACGGGGAAGAATGTGCATCGCATTAACCTGTATGTTCCAGACGGTTATGTGGAGACCTACAAAGCAGCAACGAATTGGGAGAACTTTGTCAGCATCGAAAAGTTCCCAGAGAATTGACGCTACGGACATACGGCCTGTAAGCCAAGGCCAAGCCCTATAAGAAAACATTTCCCTGCCCAAAGAAAACATTTTCTGGGCAGGGAAATATTATGAGAAAAAATTTCTCCTTCCAGGCAAGATTTCCCATGCAGGCGGATTTCATGGACAGAAACACTAAACGAAAAAGACATGAAAGCAATGAAATTATCCGTTTTGGCACTGGGGCTGGCAGCCGCTCTGCCTGTATTGAACTCCTGCGACACCGATTCCGACTGTAAGGACGCTGTGCGGTGGCCCACTGCACTCGTGACGGTTTATCCGGGCGCGTCCTCCGGCTTTACCATGCAGCTCGACGACAAGACCACGCTCGTCCCGACCAACATGACCGCGTCGCCCTTCGGCGGAAAGAACGTGCGCGCCCTCGTCAACTATACGGAGGAGAACGCCACCAACGGCAGCGTCCGCAACGTCCACGTCAACTGGATTGACAGCATCCGCACCAAGCTGCCGGTGGAGACGACGGGCGCGGACGACAAGACGCAGTACGGCAACGACCCCATCGAGATTGTGCGCGACTGGGTGACCGTGGCGGAAGACGGCTTCGTCACGCTGCGCATCCGCACGCTCTGGGGCGGCAACACCACTCACGTGCTGAACCTCGTGGGCGGTGTCAACAAGGACAACGTGTATGAGTTTGACCTGCGCCACAACGCCAACGGCGACACGAACGGACGGGTGGGCGACGCACTCATCGCCTTTGACCTCAACGGCCGCTGGACGGAGTTGCCCGACGACGTGAAGATCAAAATCAACTGGCGGTCGTTCAGCGGCGACAAGTCTGCCGAGTTCTCGCTGAAGATGCACCAAGGTGGCAAGACGGAAGCGGCTGTGGAACAGGCTCCGATGTCCGTGTACGTGAAATAAGGCCGAAAGGTGGAATAAGTCCGGGAAAATCCGTAACTTTGCAGCGCCGACAGACAGCGGCATCGGAATGTTTGCAATCTCACACCACCGGGAAGACGGCGAGGAGCACCTGTTGCAACGGGTGCAGCAAGGCGACTTGGCTGCGGCGGAGTCGCTTTACAGGCTTCATGTGCGCTATCTGTCGGCCCTCTGCTCGCGCTACCTTGCGAACGACGAGGACATCAAGGACGTGCTGCAGGACAGCTTCCTGAAAATCTTCTCCTCGATTGCGGCGTTCCAGTATCGGGGGAAAGGATCGATCCGGGGGTGGATGGCGAAAATCACGCTGAACGAGACGCTGAAATTCCTGCGGGCAAGCCACCGCCTCAACATCGTGGACCTGGACGGACGGCAGCCGGACGTGGCGGACGACAGTCTGGAGACGGAAGACATTCCCACCGACGTGCTGCACCGGTTCGTCCGCGAACTGCCCGACGGCTACCGCACCGTGTTCAACCTCTACGTCATCGACGACAAGAGCCACAAGGAGATTGCCGACCTGCTCGGCATCCGGGAGAACACCTCCGCCTCGCAGCTGCACAAGGCGAAGACCCTCCTTGCCCACAAGATAAGACAATACAGAACCTGCAATTCCGTTTGACGAATATGAAGAGAAATTGGGAAAAAGACCTGCACGACCGTCTGGGCAACTACGAGAAGGATGCCCCCGACGGATTATGGGAGGAGATCCACCGGCAGATGGCCGGCACGAAGCAACGGCCAACACGCAGTCCGCGGCGCACCCTCTTCTTCGGACTCCCGATGCGCCGCGTGGCGGGTGTCGCTGCGGCAGCCTGTCTGGCCCTCGCCATAGGCTATCATTTCTACGGCGATGACACGGACGGCAAGGACTACACGGCAACGGCCACCGTGGCCTCCGCCCCGAAGCAGGACGGCGTGCAACGGCCCGTGGCAGACGCTCCCCGTCCGGCAGCCCTCTCGCAGCAACAAACCAGCGGCCAAGGCCGCCGTGTGGAAACGAAGGGACAGGCGGAGCAGCCGACGGAGACCGATCCGCGGACGGAGGAAAACACGGCTCCAGAGCCACTCCCCACGCAGGAAGAGCACCGCCGCCAGACCGAACCGCAGCAGCAACCCGTACAGGAAACGGACAACCGCCACCTGCTGGCCTACACGGACAACAACCGTCCGATCCGGCGGAAGGGCAACGCCGCCTCGCGCTGGAGTATCGGCACCAACGCCACGGCAGGGATGGGCACTCCGCAGACCGTCCGCGGAAACGGAGTCCCCCTCGTCGCATCCAGTTCCGTTTCCGCCGACTGTGTGACCTATCCGCAACTGGGCAATCCGCAACTGGGGGTCTACAGCAACAGTTACTACTATGGTCAAGTCCAAGAAACGAAGACGGAGTACACGCACCACCTGCCTGTCCGCTTCGGTCTCAACGCGGCCTACCGCCTCACCGACCGTCTCAGCATCGAGAGCGGACTGAGCTACACGCGGCTCTCCTCCGACCTGAAGGACGGCACGGAGGAAAGCTATTCCACCGGAACGCAGGAACTGGACTATGTGGGCATTCCCGTGAACCTCAAATACCGGGTACTGGCCAGCCGCCACTTCCGCCTGTACGCCTCAGCCGGAGTCCTTGCCGAGCAATGCGTGTCGGGCAAAGTGACCCGGAAACCGGTGCTCGGCGGAACCGCCGCGCAGACGGAGGAAGGCCGGGTGTCCACGAAGCCGCAGCAACTGTCGGCCAACGTCGCCGTGGGCGTGCAGTTCGACCTGTCGGGAGACATTGGAATCTATGCAGAGCCGGGACTGAGCTACTATTTTGACGACCGGTCGTCGCTCAGCACCATCTACAAGGAACAGCCCCTCAATTTCAACCTCAACGTCGGTCTGAGGTTCACCGTAGGCAAATAAGCACCTGAAAAATTTGGTGGGGAAGTGGAAATGTCGTAATTTTGCACCTCGAAACAATTCTGAGTATGGTGCTGAATTACATTTGGATTGCCTTTTTCGTCATCGCTTTCATCATCGCGGTGGTGAAACTGGTGGTGTGGGGCGATTTTGACGTGTTCCCGGCCATGATGGACTCCACCTTCAGTTCGTCAAAGACGGCCTTTGAAATCTCACTGGGACTGACCGGCGTGCTGTCGCTGTGGCTCGGCGTGATGAAGGTGGGCGAGCGCGGCGGTGTGGTCGACGCACTGGCACGTGTCTTGTCGCCCGTGTTCAGCAAACTCTTCCCCGACATTCCCAAAGGCCATCCCGTCACGGGCAGCATCTTCATGAATCTGGCCGCCAATATGCTGGGACTGGACAATGCCGCCACGCCGCTGGGACTGAAAGCCATGGAGCAGATGCAGGCCCTGAACCCGAAGAAGGACACGGCCTCGAACCCGATGATCATGTTCCTCGTGCTCAACACCAGCGGACTGACCCTCATTCCCGTCAGCATCATGGTCTATCGCGCACAACTGGGTGCCGCACAGCCCACCGACATCTTCATCCCCATCCTGCTGGCCACCTTCTTCTCGACGCTGGCAGGCGTGGTCGTCACCTCCCTGTTCCAGCGCATCAACCTGCTGAACCGCGTCATGGTACTCACCCTCGGCGGAGCCTGCCTGTTGGTGGCCGCCATCATCTGGGCTTTCTCGCAACTGGACGGCGAGACGATGAACCGCGTCAGCACCACCATCGCCAACATCCTGCTGATGTCCATCATCACGGGCTTCATCCTGGCCGGCGTGCGCAGGAAGGTCAATGTCTACGATGCTTTCATCGAAGGGGCCAAGGACGGATTCCAGACCGCCGTGCGCATCATTCCCTACCTCGTGGCCATCCTCGTGGGCATCGGCGTGTTCCGGGCTTCGGGAGCTATGGATCTGTTGGTCGGCGGAATGCGGTGGACCGTGGAACAGACCGGACTGAACGCCCAGTGGGTCGACGCCATGCCCACGGCACTGATGAAGCCCCTGTCGGGCAGCGGTGCACGCGGCATGATGGTCGATGCCATGACGACCTATGGGGCCGACTCCTTCGTGGGCCGTCTGTCGTGTATCTTCCAAGGCTCGACGGACACCACCTTCTACATCCTCGCAGTCTATTTCGGCAGCGTAGGCATCAGCAAGACACGCCACGCCGTGGCCGGCGGACTGCTGGCCGATCTGGCGGGCATCGTGGCCTCCATCTTTATCTGTTATATGTTCTTCGGATAACGGCGCGAGCCCCAATTCAACACTCAACATTCAACATTCAACACTATAAATGGCAAATCTCAAGTCACTGGCGAAAGACACCGCTATCTACGGACTGAGCAGCATCATTGGCCGCTTCCTCAACTATCTGCTCGTGCCGCTCTATACGGCCAAGATCAGTGCTGCCAGCGGCGGCTATGGGGTCATCACCAATATGTATGCCTACACGGCCTTGCTCCTCGTCATTCTCACCTATGGCATGGAGACCACCTTCTTCCGCTTCGTCAACAAGGAGGGAGAGCACGCGGAAAAGGTCTATCATACGGTGCTCTGCATGGTGGGGTGCACCTCCTTGATCTTCATCGCCTTGGTGTTCCTCTTCATCGCTCCGCTGAGCAGTGCCATGGGCTACGCCGACCATCC
>CAVJNH010000104.1:0-5823 GCA_963651005.1 Oscillibacter sp. MSJ-31 | reverse complement strand
AACTCTCTCTATTTGATAATGTATAACGTAACGCGATTTTATCGCATCAGTAGTATCAGCGCGTTGTAGCCGAAGAGACTCTGCTCGTAGCCCACAATCAGGGGTTGGCTGCTGTACGCCGTCGTCTTGTTCTGGAACTCATCCAGCCGGTTGAGCGAACTCTTCACAAACAGGCTGCCCCCTGTCAGCGCGATGTTCTGGTTGATTTTCAAGGTGAGGTCGGCGGCAAACTGGTCTTGCTTGAGGAACAGCGCCGTGCCGTCCGACTGCGTGATTTGGTTCACCTCCTTATTGATATAGGGTGAGGACGACAGCGTGACGGAGGGCCGGTAGTTGGCCTGATGATACCGATAGGCCCAATAGGCGGAGAGGAAGGTGTTGCGGGCACGCTGCACGGAGGGGGACTGCTGCTGGGCTATGCGGATGGTGGCCGACAGGTCGAGCACCAAGGTGTCTGCCGTGGCCGCACCGCTCCACAGCACCGAACCCCAACACAAGAGTCCCGTTCCTATCCGTTTGATGGCTTTCCTCTGCATGACTTTTTTACATGGATTATTACAAAAGCCGTGCCACGGAGACAACGGCGTGTCTTTCAGCGGAATATTGGATTTCCATCGCTCGTCGGTTCGTGCGGAATCGCACGAAGCGTGTGCGGAAGCGCACAGTCCGCACACTCAATAGGCCGGCAACAGGAGGGTAAACGTCGTGTGTTCCCCCGGACGGGAAGCGGCGGTGATGGTGCCTCCGTGCAGGGTGACAATCTGCTTGCAAATGCTCAGTCCGATGCCGGAGCCTTGGGACTTGGTGGTGAAGAAAGGCACGAAGATGCGCTCCAACACGTCGGGCAGAATGCCCTTGCCGTTGTCGGCCACCGTGATGATGAAGTCGCGTTTGTTGGTGGAGAGATGGGTGGAAAAACCGACCCAAGGCTCTTCTTCGACGCTCTCCACCGCCTCTTGGGCGTTCTTCAGCAGATTGATCAGCACCTGCTCCATCTGAGAGCGGTCGATGCGGAGGGTCTGACGCGCATCCTCGATGTCGTAATGGAAGACGGGAAGAGGAAAGAGGCGTTGCAGGTCTGCCACCAAATCCCCCACCGCCACCTCCGAATAACGGGGCAGGGAAACGTGTTGCAGTTTCCGGTAATTCTCCACGAACTGCAACAGTCCGTTGCTCCGTCGGTTGATGGCTTTCAGTGCCATCAGCACGTCGTCGCCCTCCAGCGTTCCCTGCTGCAGTCCGTCGCAGAGCGTGTCGGAGAGGGAGATGATGGGGGTGAGCGAGTTCATGATTTCATGGGTCAGCACCCGCACCAGTTTCTGCTGCGCCTCCGCCTCGTTCTTCTGGATGACGGGCTGCACATTCTGCAGGGTGTAGAGCCGATAGGAAAAGCCCTGATAGAAGAAGTTGACGACACTCAGCACGAACTCCATCTTTCCATCGGAAACCTTCGGAGCCAGTTGCATCAGTGTCTGCTGTCCGGGTTTCAGTCCGCTCATCTGTCCGGGCAAAGCCTCGTCCACCGCCGCCAGGTCTTGCAGCCTACGAATCCTGAAGCCGCAGAGTCCGTCCACGGCTGCACGGTTCATCCAGTGCACCTCGCCATGGTCGTCCGCCACTATCAGAAAGGCGTTGATGGTGTCGAGCATCGTGCCGAAATACTGGTACTTCGCCTCCTGTTGTAGGGTCGCCTCCCGGAACTCATTCACCACCTCATTGATTTGCAGGGCAAGGTTGCGCTCCTCACCCTTCAGATGGTCGAGCGCATACTGCAGCGAGAAATCGCGCGTGCGGATGGCCTCTATGAGTTGGCGCATCCGCTCATTGCTCTTGTTGAACCAAAACTGACTGACTAACGACATATAACTCCCTTGTTTACGGTGTCTAACTCCCTTGTTTATGAGGTCTAACTCCCTTGTTTACGAGGGCTGTCTTTCCAGTTTGTCTATCTTGCGGTAAAGGGAAAAACGCGTGATGCCGAGCATTTCCGCCGCCTGGGTCAGATTGCCGTTGCTCAGCGATATGGCCCGCTGGATGGCCTGCCGCTCCAACGCCTCCAGATTGAGCGATTCCCTTTCCATCTCTTGGCCTTTCCGTGCGACAGGGACGGGCGGCTCCAGCCGGATGTCTTCCGCCGACAGCTCCTGCCGGTCGGCCAGGACGACGGCCCGCTCCATGCAGTGCTGCAACTCCCGGACGTTTCCCGGCCACGGGTAGTCCAGGAGTTTCTGCCGGGCATCCTTGCCCAGCGTCCTCTCCTTCATCCCGTATTTCCCCGACAGGACTTTCAGGAAATGCTCCGCCAACAGGAGCACGTCGTTGCCGCGCTCGCGCAAGGGAGGCAGGTGCAGCTCTATCGTGTTGAGGCGATAGAAGAGGTCTTGCCGGAACGCCTTGTGCTCCACCTGTTCGCGCAGGTTCACGTTGGTCGCCGCGATGATGCGCACGTCCACATGACGGGTCTTGTTGGAACCGATGCGTCGGGTCTCCCTTTTCTCTATCACGGTCAACAGCTTCTGCTGCATCTGCAGGTTGAGGTTGCCTATCTCGTCGAGGAAGAGCGTCCCTCCGTCCGCCAGCTCAATCCGTCCGGCTCTCGTGTCCTTGGCATCGGTAAACGCCCCTTTCTCGTGGCCGAACAGTTCGCTCTCGAACAATCCCTCGGGCACGCAGCCCAGGTCGATGTCCACGAAAGCCCGGTCTGCACGACGGGACAGTCGGTGCAAGGCATGGGCCACCACATCCTTTCCTGTCCCGTTCTCTCCCGTCACCAGGACATTGGCATCCGTAGCCGCCACACGCCTGATTTGCTGTTTCAGCTCCAGCATAGCAGGACAGTCGCCCACCAACCGGGCAAAGGCATCTGCCTCGGCCTCCGTCCCGGACAGCGGCACGCGCCCCCTCCGCTCGAAACTCAACTGCACGGCACTCCTCACCGTGTCCAGCAACTTGTCCTTGTCCCACGGCTTGGGGATGAAGTCTGTCGCTCCCGCCTTGATGGCCCTCACCGCCTTCGCCGTGTCCACATACGCCGTGATGAACAGCACCACGCTCTTGGCATCGTGTTCCAGCACCTTGCCCAACCATTCATACCCCTCTTCGCCGCTGATGGCGTCGCGGTGGAAATTCATGTCCAACAGGATGACATCGGGCGCGAACGAGTCCATGAACCCGATAATCCGTTCCGGGTCGCTGATGACCCTGACCGCCTCCACGTAGGGTTTCAGCAGCATATTGAGCGACAGGAGCACATCCTCGTTGTCGTCCACCACCAGTATCTTTCCTCTTTTCTCCATGGGCGCAATAGATTGCTTGATTCAAGGAGACAAAGGTACGAATTAGTGAGTGAAATGCCAAATTTTGGAGCAGCGAATGTAGCGAATGCTTGCCTTCTTTGCTTCTATAAGCCCCATTCTGTTGTACATGTTTTAATCCATTTGATAGTATCATCTTTTGCATTTATCTGTCGAGCATATTCTAACAGCAAATGAGCCAGTTGATTTATAGAGACATCACCATTCATAGAATATAAACGCATACGCACAAAATCCATGATTGACACTACAGAACAGAAATATCCTTTCTTTCCAAGTTCTGCTGCGGTTTCATAAACATCATGCTGTTCAAAATTTACATGTTTCCCAAAGATGAAAAGGCTTTTCTCTATTTGAGCCTGTGCAAATTTCGTAATTGCGTGTTCAACATCTTCTTTTGTAAAGTCTTTATCCTTTACTTCGATAGAAGATAGCAACTGCTCTGCATTGTCAAAAATATCAATGTCACCAACCTCTTTCGATGAAGCACCACTTTCGTTCACCTTATGTGGGACAACCGTTTTCCCACCTTTATAGTATAGGTGTTCTATGGCAGCAACAACCAAAGGACACATTTCTCCCTCAAATGAGTTCTTGATGAGGGTGTTCACATAGTCCAATATGAATTGAGGATTAGCTTCATCTTCAATTCCTAAATCAGGGATAGAATACTTTGTCTCTATTCCGCGATAAATGTCTTGTAAAGAGCACAAAGCGGACGACAGATATTTCAAAGATTGTTGCTTTGTCTGTATTTCAGATAGTATTTTTATCAAGTTTTCAAGAGTTTCCGAATCGTTGCCACTTCTAACGGCGTTAGTTTTTGACAACCGTTGAAAACGAGCGGGCTTATTCAAGAAAGGTTCGTTTGAACCACCAAGGCAATTGGGGTAGGCTTTTCTTTCAAAAGGCACTATCACCTTATGGCACAGACTTCTTGCATCATATGCTCCAGTTGAGTTGTCTTTTGCTTGGAAACTCAAAATACCAACATCCTTATTGGTGCTTTTTGCTAATAAGGCTGTAATCAATATATATTTATATGTTTTGTGAGAGCCTCTTAAGATTGAATCAATCGAGGTTCCTATTGTATCATCTTGATAAACCGGCTTTTCATTAGCCATTTGGAGAAGTTTCTCCGCTTTTTCCTTATCAATTTTCTGTATGGTTAAAATCAAACAAATGATGTTCTCTTGGCTCAAAAATCACATTTTCATCACCGTTAAGGACGTTAACAACCATCGTTGCAACAGCCTTAGCCATATTGCATGGAACAGCATTCCCTATTTGGGTATATTTCGATGATTGAGAACCGCAAAATTCATACTCTATTGGAAATGTTTGTAAGATTGCAGCTTCTTCCACCGTCATTCTTCTCAAAAAAGAAGGAGCTTCTGTAAAAGCAGCCTTTGAAGGGTCTTTCATGATTTCATCATGATAAGTTACAATCCAAGGGGAACAATTCTCATATAACTCCTTTTCATCAATGATAGGTGTCTTGTTTCCTCCCATTGAAGCAGGTAATGTCGCACTGTATCCATCTATACGAGTTGGTCTTCCCAAGCCATTAAACAACATACCTGCATAAGGCGACTTGCGTAATATTGGGTTTGATGCCAATGTTATTTTCGCTCTACATGTACTTGGGTTGTTACCATGTCCTGCTTTATCCAAAACTTGTAATGCTTCTCGAACTGTAGGTGCTCTATGAGAATAGTGCTTTATCATTTCTTCCCAATTTGGCACGTTATCACAATTGCCCTTTATTCCGACTACAAAAATTCTCTCTCTTGCTTGAGGAACGTCATAATCTGAGGCATTCAGAATCATAAAATTCACAGAATACCCCAAGCGCCGGAGTTCTGACAGTAATTTTTCTCTTATTGGTTTCCATTTTTCAAGAAGACCTAATGCTTTGACATTTTCCATGATGAAAGCTTTAGGTCTGACCTTTGAGATGACCTTTACATAACTCCAAATCAATTGACTTCTTTTGTCATTCACATCCATCTTTCCGGCAACGGAAAATCCTTGACATGGAGGGCCGCCAATAACCATATCTACATTTCCTATTCCGTCAAGTCTATCCATGACAGAATTTATGTCTCCATTTACGATATGGTCTCCTATGTTGGTTGAATATGACATACAAGCTTCCTTCATCATATCATTGGCAAATATGATATGTGCTCCTGCCATAATAGCACCAATATCCAAGCCTCCCGCTCCAGAGAAAAGCGAGACGGTTTTGATTCTGTTGGTGTTGTTTCGTTCTTTTATTGTCATTGCCTTATATCATTTGTCATTTCTGCTTGTTTTTCAGCAAGCCAACGGTTTTGTTTATTTCGCTCAGCCAAGGTTATTTTTATTCTGTGAATATATTCATCACACATAGTTTCAATATTTCACGATACAAAGTTAGCAAAATTCGGCCAAAGATAAACATTCTATGATTACTACTGATGCGATAAAATCGCGTTACGTTATACATTATCAAATAGAGAGAGTT
>CAVJNH010000103.1:0-5949 GCA_963651005.1 Oscillibacter sp. MSJ-31 | reverse complement strand
TCCATGACCTTTATCATATTGCCGAAGCTCATCAATTTCATGTAGAAGTCGTATGTAGGACGAAGGTGGAGTTCGAAGTCGGCATACTTGTCGCAAGTGAAGATTTCCCTTTGCGATGGGTGCAGAGGCAATGTCCTCATGTAGTGTTGATGATACTCGTCTGCTCGCAACACTATCCGTTGCACAGGCACTTTGTCGTCAAGCATAATACCGAAGTATTCCGAGAAATACTCCTTGGCATTGAAATTCTTTGGCATAGTGAACTTCACATCTGTCATCCGCACATTTTCTAGTCTGTCCAAGGCGTAAAGACGAAGGCAGTTTCTGTCCACATTCCTTGCCAAGAGATACCAGCGCAGCGCTGACATTTTTACGCAATACGGCTCCACATCAAACGTCTTGGCTTCATCCTTCCCGAAGCTCTGATGGGTAATCGTCAGGACACGGTTCGTCTTCATCGCCTCCAACACGATGGTAAGAAAGTTCTGACTTGAAGGAACCTCCTCTGTCAGTATGCGGTCGTGTATAGACAGGCTGCTCGACAGGGCATCCACCGTTCCGTAGGTTTCGAGCAACCATGTGCGCATCTCCCCGTTCTCTAACACTTCGGGATTGGCTATGAAGTAGTTGTACCGACCGTGCTGCTCGCAGTCGATAACAATGCCAAACATATCGAGTATGCCGCCTTTCCATCGGTCGAAGGTCTGGCGTTGCAAGTCCAGTCCGCCGCTAAGGTCGATATTCTCGCGCCACCTCTCGTTGAGTTCCCTCAACGTGATGCGTCCAGACCGATGAATGGTTTTTACCACCCAAATGTATTTCTGAATGAGGGACATAAGATTAATTGTTATTGTAACCGAAATCTCGTGTGCCGAACTTGCGCTTGTAGAGAGATTCTCTGTCAATAGCATGTTCCTCCAATATCTTTAATGGAAGAGTTTCAAGAATGCACCATTGAAAGTTCTTTCTTGCATAGTTAGGGTCTGCTTGCAGCAATGGTTTCAAGTCTTTATCTCCACCGTGCCCTGTATTTGCATATTCTGCCCATCGTCCCCAGATGCCTTGTTTATTGTATGTAGAACCGACATACTGCTTGCCATTGCTTTTGTCCAAGATAAGATAAATGCAGTTGCAGCTCTCAAGTTTTGCTTTCCATTCAGCATTATTCTTTTTAAAAATACTGGACAGTTGATTGTAGTCCAGCAGAACATCCTCGAAACGGGTGAATACTGGAATATTATTTTCTTTCAATCCTCGGTCAATACGGATTACAGGCATTTCATTTGTATAGTTCTGCAACCAACTTACTGGATTGCGCCAATCTATGACAACACGTTCCTTTAACAAATCAAAGCCATTGAGTTCTTGAAAATCAAATTTGGCAAGCACCTCATCCTTATATTCACCAATCTCTTTGACAACTCCATTGTTCTTATATACACCGACAAATCTGGACGAGACCCCTTCCTCGCCAATAAAGGCCACAATGTAATCCACATCCATAAAACGTTTCTTTACTTGCTCGCTCTGATAGTTCATAAAGACGTCGTTATCATTGAGGTAAATATCGTATAGAGAGTTGGTATAGGTCTTTCCGTCTATAATTTTCTCCTTACGATTGTCTTTGTGACGTATCAAGCGAACACGTTTTTTGTCTGCTGCATCAAACTCGTCATTGCGTCCATTGAGCAACACTTGAATTGTTGTAATCCAGTTTTTCTCCATATGTTTATCTTATTTTTCGTTTTTATCTCCATTCGAATTCATCTATACCGAGTATTTCATATCCGAGATATTTCCATACCTCTTGATAGTAGTTCGGGGTGTATCTCGCCATGACGAGGTGTTGTCCCAGTTCTTCTTTTGTCCATTTGTTGTTGTTGAACGTCAGAGCCTTGTTCCATATCGGTTCTGGCTCTTCACAGTTGTCAAGCTGATAGAAGATGGTGCCGATGCGCTTCAAGTGATACCCCTCTTCCTTACACATCTGCAAAGTCAGACTATGGTTGTCTAACGGAAAGCCGTAGAAGCCTTCGTTGTCTTCCCTCACAATCGATGCCAGGCACAATGCCCCCATTTCAGAACCATCGGGATATGTCACTTGCACGATGTCGCCAGTGAACATACGGCTCTTCTCGTCATCGTCAAAGCCTGTGTCTATACCAGCAAAGATATGCCGACATGTATAACCTCGTCCCTTGCAGCCGTGCCCGAAAAAGTCCTCTACCACATCAGGATTATGGTCTTCCGCATACTCGTCTTCTTTGTGCCAAACGTATAGTCCGTTGTCCACCCAGAAGAAGTAGTCTCCGAAGTCGGCATAGCCGAACTTCTTGTTGTCGAGGACATAGCGGATGCGTACTTTCGGAAGTTTCTTTTTCAAGTTGTAGCCTATCTCTACCCGATATTTACGGCAGAGATAAAACAGACTCTCGTCGTCCATCACCCTTGGAACCAAATCCTCATCAGTACGTATAGGACAAACCTCGTAATCATCCCATGTCTCCAATTTCAATAGCTCCTCGAACCATTCATCTGGAAGTTGTACGTTATGCAGAAGGAAAGCATCCTTGAACAGTGGGATGACATCTTCCTCATTTATCAGCGACCGCTCGCAACGGATGCGGCTGACGATGAATCTTCGTTCGTCATGCTTCTTGGCATAAGCGATGAAATCTTCCACGAGCCACGTAAACTCACCTTCAACTGTCTCAAAGTCTGTCGGAATGGCATAGCTATTGCCGTGCCTACCCACACAAAAGCCATCAACCGCTCCGTATTGTTCCTTTGCCATCTTTGCATCGCCATAGGTATGAGTACCATTGGGGTGGCTCTCGTATACAAAGATTGGAGATGGAGGCACGCACGTCTCTGCGTCCATTATCTGCATTTTCTTTTCTTCCATAGGTCCTCTCGTTTTATGATTCGAGTGCAAAGTTAGATACAGGGTGTAACAATATCCGTGACAGGTTTGAAGAAAA
This sequence comes from Oscillibacter sp. MSJ-31, assembly GCA_963651005.1. Classification (GTDB taxonomy): domain Bacteria; phylum Bacteroidota; class Bacteroidia; order Bacteroidales; family Bacteroidaceae; genus Prevotella. The sequence goes on along the minus strand of CAVJNH010000103.1, from coordinate 2,968 downwards.
TGCTTACTGCTATTCAATATTATTTATCACTCCCGAGAAGAGAACCATATTCGTCGTTTCTTCAACTATCTCGAAGAGGAACGGCTTATTCACCTTCATCACCTTTGGCTTGGGTTTCTCATCAGGAGGAAGGCAACCTGCTTCTACCATAAAGGTGACGGCAGCGGCTTCCTGTCTTATACTGATATAGGTAGACACATTTATGAACAATTAAATGTGTATACAAATGAGCAAAAAGTACAAAACCTACAGCGTGGAAGACAAATTGTCTTTACTGCGCGAGTATTATCAGTCGGGGTTAAGCAGGTATCAGTTCTGCAAGAGCCATGGAATAGCCTCCTCCCGTTCATTGAAAGTCTGGCAGGAAAAGTTTGCGTCTGAAGAAGTTTCGGTATCTTTGCAGCCGGATCAAACAGACGAGACAGACATGGCAAATCGCAGCAAGGAAGACTATCAGGACGAGGTGTCCCGCTTGAAGCGGCGCATCGCTGAACTGGAGAAAGCTCTGACTTTCTCCAGACTGGAGACAGAGGCCCGTGACCTCATGATCACACGTTCCGAGGAATATTTCAACATTCCGATACGAAAAAAATGTGGGGCCAAATAGTAACGGAACTGGTCGAGCGCCGCGGCGTAAGCGTCGCGTCCGCTTGCCGTCTGTTTGGCCATTGCCGTCAAGCCTTCTACCAGTCGAAGGCGGACATAGAGGCGGAAGTCAACCGTGACAGGACCATATTGGACAGTGTCCGGGAAATCCGCGAGGAAGACCCGGGCATCGGCGGCTACAAGCTTTGGGTGATGCTGACCGAGGTCTACGGAAGCGGTTTCATGCCGGGGCGCGACAGTTTCCTCACCCTGCTCCGCCGGCACGGGCTGATGCTTCCTCCGCGCAAGCCGCGCCACACAACAAACTCGAACCACCGGTACCACAAGTGGAAGAACCTTGTAAAAGGCGTCACCCCTACGGCGGCCAACCAGCTGTGGGTGAGCGACATTACCTATATACAGCTTGCGGACGGCGAAGTGGCTTACCTCCATCTAGTGACGGACGCGTACTCGCACAAGATTGTGGGATGGGTCCTTGCCGACACGCTGCGCGCGTCAATGTCCCTGCAGGCCCTTGAGATGGCCATAGGACAGGCCGTGGAAATGGGCGGGGAAGAATGTCTGAAAGGCCTTGTCCACCACTCCGACCGCGGCGTGCAGTACTGTTGCGACGCTTATGTGCAGAAGCTGCAGGAGCATGGAATTGACATCAGCATGACGGAAGACTACAAGCCCACAGACAACGCCATTGCGGAGCGTGTCAACGGCATCATCAAGGTGGAGAAGGTTTACCGCGCCCGCCCGTTTGAGGACATCGAGTGCGCAAGGTCTGTCATAGGACGCTACATCCTGTTCTACAACAACAGACGGCCGCACATGAGCGTCGGGTACAAGACGCCGGCAAAGGCGCATTTGGAGCAGGGGGCGCAGGAAAAGATGTGGAAAAAGAAAATATACCCTGCAAAGGGTTTGCAATCCGGAAAAGAATGCGTACCTTGCGATGCCAAAAGACAAGTTCGGGTGACGGCGCATGCCAATGACCCAAAAGTAGGCAGCCCCTTCGAGGGGCAGTCTACTTTGCCAAAAGAGCAAGTCCGGGTTCCTGCGAATCCAATGGTGGCACCGGCCGTGGACCTGCCGTGACTTATCCGGCCAGTGTCTATCAAAACAGGGTCAACCGGAAGAAGGTGTCCATTATTCCAGTTTCCAAAAACGGATGGTGTCCACCTTTCCAGTTAATAGAACGAAAAAGTGTCTACTGAAATCAGGAAAAGTCAGTACGAACACTACAAAGGCCTTGTACGGACACTACAAAGGCCTTGTAGCGACAGTACAAGGGCCTTGTAGTGACAGTACAAAGCCTTTGTACGAAAACGGAAATAGCGACAATCCGGACATTTTCGGCATACAATTTGCTTGTATACAGATGTAAGACTTCAAAAAACAGAAACGGAGGTATTGTCACATGGCATTCATCGATTACTACAAAATACTCGGCGTAGACAAAAGCATCCCGCAGAAAGATGTCAAGCGGGCCTATCTGAAACGCGCCAAACAGTTTCATCCCGACCTTCACCCCGAGGACCCGAAGGCAAAAGCCAAATTTCAGGCGCTCAACGAGGCCTACGAGGTGATCGGCGATCCGGACAAACGCAAGAAGTACGACCAGTTCGGTGCCAACTGGCGCCAGGCCGATGCCTACCAGGCTGCCGGCGGGGGCGGATCGTACCATTTCGGCGGAGGCGGATCACCGTTTGACGGTTTCGACTTTTCCAGTTTCGGACAAGGAGGGGGCGGTTTTTCCAGTTTCTTCCAAGACCTGTTCGGCCACGGCGGACGCACACGCTCACACGCTTCGTCGGCACGGCAGAATACGGGCGACATGCACGCCGATGTCAACATCGACCTCTACACGGCCTTGCTCGGCGGCGATGTCATCATACAACTCGGAAACGGGACGAAAGTGAAACTGAAAGTGAAACCCGAAACGCAAAACGGCACTAAGGTGCGTCTGCGCGGCAAGGGCTATGACCGGGGCGACGGCACGATAGGCGACCTCATCATCACCTACAACGTGAAGCTGCCCACCTCGCTCACCGAGCGGCAAAAGGAGCTGCTCCGCCAGATGCGGGACGGGCAGATGTAGTCCGGCCTGCAAGAAGGGAAGCCGTCACCGCCGCCGGCCCTGCAGGCGCAGCAGTCCGCGGGCAATACGCCCCAACCCCTCTTCCATACGGGCACGGGGACAGGCGATATTGATACGGATGAACGCCGCGCCCTCAGCCCCGTACATGGCTCCGGCATTGATCCACACACGCTCATTGTCGAGGAGTTCACGCTCTATCTCTTCAGAATCCATACGCAGACAAGAGCAGTCTACCCACACAAGATAAGTACCCTCAAGACGGACAACGGGAAACTG
>CAVJNH010000102.1:0-6061 GCA_963651005.1 Oscillibacter sp. MSJ-31 | reverse complement strand
GCCCGACATACTGAAAAAATCCAGTTTGTATGGGTCTTTCAGCATTTCGCTGGCCAAGGCTTTTTGAGGCTCGGGCAGAGTTGTCTCGAAGTTGTTAAGAGCCTTTCCCTTTTGTTCATAGAGATGGGCATCGATAATATGCTCCAATTCGTTACGGCTCAAATTGCCTTCTATCACTTGGTTGAGATAGAACATTGCCTCCTGTATCGTCTTGCATTTTGAGACGATGACGGTTTGGTGTCTCCAAGGCGCGCGAAGCAGAATCTCGGGCATAAGAATGGTCGCATTCTCCACGGTTTCTAATTTTGTACCAGCTTGGTACAAAAATTCGATTTGTGAAGAATAGAAGAGATGCCATTGGCGTATCTTGTATAGATTTGACCACGAAAATCCTTCTACTTTAGGAAATGCGGAGCGCAAATCCAAACTAAGTTGCTTCATAAAATTTGTTCCCCATTTGTATAGTTTCTGCTTGTTACAAATGTCTTCGCCCATGCTCCAATAGAGCTTGAGCAACTCTTCGTTGACTTTTACTGCCGCTTTGAGTTGGGCGATGCGGATACGACCTTTCAAGTCGGTCAGCCATTTCACATAATTGCCGTCCGACATAAATGATTCGCTGTTCACGAACTGCGGTATATTGTTCTTTTCTGCCATATTGTTTACTTTTTTACTTTGTTTACTGCAAGATAAGCATGGCTGCAAAATTACAACAAAAATCTTGGATGGAGTTCGATAAAGGCTAAAAATCCCTCATTGAGGGAGGAATTTAATGAAAAACGTCCCTCAATGAGGGAGGAATTCTCGCGAAAAGTTCCCTCAATGAGGGATTTCTTGCTGTTTATCCCGAACCGAGGTTATTGCTCATAAGTGCAATTGGGATGTTTTCGTACCTATTTTCGCGTTCTTTGAAAAATTTAGTCTTCCTATGACTAAGTTTGTCGTACCATAATAGTACCTTTGCAACCAAGTAACAGCAACTATATATAATAATGTATGAAAGAAGAAAGAGTGGGGGATAGTCCCTGAAACGTGAAATATGAGAGGAATTCGTAAGATTTCTTGCAAAAAGTTTGGCGGTTTGTCAGATTTTTGCTAAATTTGCGAATGATTTGTGACTGAGCGGGTGAAAGCTTCAGCTTGAAGTCACTATGATGCAGAGAAGCAAGATAATCTTGTGGGTATGGGCACTGCTTTTGACTGCAAGAAGGCATGTTGCAATGTTTATGATTTTGAACTTAAGAAGTTGAACTAAAATATTAGATTATGGGATTCTTAACAAAAATGGCAAAAGATTTTGCTAAAGGATACGTACAAGAACGAGGCATCTCCGGAACTTTAGAAGATGCTGATAAATTAATCCAAGGCGCTGCCAAAATGGGGGGGTAATCTTTGGGGGTAGTCATGGCGTTTCTGATGATGACGAATATGACGAAGAAGATTATTCTCAGAATTTCTTCGATGAAGAAACTTGGAAAGCATTATGTGAAAAGTTGAACGCTTCCAAAGCTGATGGTGACTATGAAGGTGCTCTTCGTATCCTTAATAGCTATTATAATCGTTACGATGTAAGATACGATTATTGGTATCAAAATTGGGAAGCCGATATTAAAATCGCACAGTTTCGCGATGTAGGTGAACGGCCTGTGAGTGCAGACCTTAAATTGAAGAATGAAATAGGTAACATTATATTGTCTTGTACAGGAAGAAATGACGAATCCAAGAAAGCAACAAAAGAATTGAAGGAGATGTTTGAAGAGGCAAAGTCTTATGTCTCTTTTGACCGTGATTTCAACTCTTTTTCTGATAAAATACAAGAGCTTCGTGAGCCAGAACATGTACAATATGGTTCAAAAATAAAAGATATAGAAAAAGCTTTTTCTTTGTTAGATGAATTTTATAATAAGAATAAGCGTCGCAATGAATTGGAGGGATGGTTTGTGCCCTATTTTAAGGTTCAAATTTATAATGCTTTGTTTGCAGCACTTGCTAAAAGACCACAAGAGTTGAAGTCTTTGACAGATAGCCAGCTATCAGCTTATTTCGCAGATGCGGAAGAAAGTGCTGTAAAAGCATTGGAAAACTGTGCCGATGCGGAAGATAAGAGCAGTGAGGAATTTTATTATGCGAGAATTCCTGAGCAAATAGAGGAGTTGAAGCAATTGCGTAAGGGTAAAAGTTCATCCTCTGTGTCCTCTGCAAAATCGCATTCGGAAGTTGATGATAATGAACAAGAATACCTTGATGAGGTGAAGGCTTGTTTGGAAGACGATGGTCAGATTACTGACAGGGAAAGACGTTTGTTGGATCGCTTGCGCAAGTCTTTGGGGATTTCAGAGAAAAGAGCCAAGGAACTTGAAGCATCTGTGAGCAGTTTGAGTGATGATGAGAAGGAGTATCTCGAAGAGCTTCGGGCATGTATGCAAGATGGTAATATTAGCGATCGAGAGCGACGCCTTTTGGACCGACTTCGTAAATCTCTTGGGATTAGTGAGTCACGTGCCAAGGAACTTGAAAAGTCTTTGTAAATAGGGATGTTGTTAATCCTGTTTCAGATTTTTGCGGATTTCCGCAGTTTTCTACTGCAAAATTAATGATTTTATTTGTTTTGCGAAAGATTTTTGCGGAAATCCGCAAAAATCTTTCGTAGAACCTGAAATCGGGAGGTTGGGCGCGAGGAATCGAAAAGGCTCTGACTGGGAAAATGTTTTTCCCTGCCCAGAAAAAAATTTTTCTCTCGGCAGGGAAATGAAAATGGGAGGGAAACGGTTATTCCGTTACAATCGGTTTTTCTGCAACCGCGCGGACGGGGAGTCCCCCGTCACGGGAATAGGCTGCGGCTGCCTGTGTGTCCGATTTAAAGTAGATTACGTGCGCGGACTGGCCTTCGCTGAGCTCACTGCTCCAGTAGATGGCGTCCTGGCCCAGGCCGATGGTCTTGCTGGCGTAGATGCCTCCTGCAGCAGGAAGGAATATCGAATTGGCGGTATAGTCCCCTGTGCCCGTCACCTGACAGCCGTTGACACTATTACGGGTTGTCCACGTCCCGTTACAGCCTCGTAATTCGTCTTGCTCCGCCTTGGTCGGCATTCTGGCTCCTTCCCCCCAGTTCACCGTGGCCGCATCGTCCGAGGATTCGAGCGTGGCTCCGCCAGTAGTGTATTTCGTACTGAGAGCCGTGTCGTAAGTATCATTGAAATCGGTCTTCGCCGTCGTCTCGCCCCAAGCAAAATAGCTACCGTAGTCCGAGGCGCTCTCTGCCCCGATGTTGGTCTCTGCCCACAGCACAGACAGGCCGAGGTCTACGAACGTGTGGTTGTTGACGGTGTACGTGCCATCATCGTTTTTCTTGGTGCATCCCATATCGTCCGCAGAGAGGGAAACTGCCGTCCCCCCGGCACGGGCAATGGAAAGCGTTCCGCTGCAACTGGACATCCACCATGTATTGGAACCCTTGTCTTTTATTTCAAACTTCACGTGGGTGTAGTCGCCGATGGCCAAGGGCAGATAGAACACGCCGACACCATCTGCTGTTGCGCCGCTGAAGGTGAATTTTACCATATTGTCGGTTGCCGCGGTTGCTGTCGTTATCTTCGGTTCTGTTGCCGACAAGTCCTCCACCGTAAAGTCGCCACAGAGCTGTTGGTCGGCAGTGACGGTGAGCGTGCCTGCTGCGACCGGCATCTTGTCGATGCGAATGACGGCCAGACCGCCAATGGGCTTGAACGAAATCGTATTTTCCGTGATTGTGCCGAGCATCGGCATATTGGTGCTGTTGGCGGGACAATCTACAACCGTGCCGAAAATCTTGCTCTCCGGCGTGTATTCGTCATACTCGGCAGGAAGATTATAGGTGAGCTTCGTTTTGTCGCTCTCGTCAAACTTATGTTTTGCACTATAAGGGTACACGGCGTACTGCCCTACCGTCCCGGTCACTTCACCGGTAAAGGTGGCGGATTTTTCGCCTCTTGCCGTTTCTGTGGTGAACTCTGCGCCTGTGTATTTGCCGTCTGCAGTCTGGGTCTGCACGAGAATCTTATCGTCCTCGTGCCAATAGAACGAGGCGGAAGTGCCATCTTCGTTCTTGGTCATTCCCACACGGGTCACGTCGTTGTTGCCGTCCACGGAGGCGGTGAGTGTCACGGTCTGGGGTTCAGTTTGGTTCTGTTCCTGCTGTTGTGCGAGTTCGTCCGTGGAGCAGGAGGTGGCGACGGCTGCTGCAGCCAGTGCCACGAAAGCGAGGTAATGTTTCTTCATCGTTTTGTTCCTTTCCTTAGTTTTACTCAAAATCGTCAAAGCCGTTCAGTGTTCCCGTTTCATCAATAGTACCGTTCATGCTACTGCCGACCAGCAGACTGCCCTGCAGTTTTTCTGCGACCGCGCGGACGGTGCAGCCTCTGTAACGGCTGCGGCAGCCGCTTGCAGGAGCAGTGGTGTTGTCAGGGAGATAGTAGAGGAGGATGAGCGCCTGCCAACTGCCATTGGGGTTGAGTGTACTGGACCAATAGTTGCATCCTTGGCCGCCATCGACGAGGGTATTGTTGTCGCGGATGCCCGCAGCAGGAAGAAATATGGATTTGCCGTTCTTTCCAGTAACTTCGAAACCATTGACGGACAAGTCGGCAGAAGTAGACTTGCTAGTCCACTTCCAAGTACAATTGTCTATTAATTCTTGGAACTCTGCATCGGTCGGCATACGGCAAGTGGTTCCCCAATTTCTTGTTGCAGCGTCGTCTTTGGCTTCGAGGACGGTCTTACTATCACCGGAGTAGTACTTGGTCTGTCTTTCTACGCTAGAGCCATACGTGTAACAACCCCAATCGAAATAACCGCTTGGACTTGTCTCGCCCCACGCATAATAGTTGCCGTAGGCTTCGGAAGATGTTGCCCCGACATTCATTGTCGCCCAAAGAATGCCGCTGGGCAGGCCGAGGTCTACGAACGTGTGGCCGTTGATGGTGTACGTACCGTCATCTGCGTTCTTCGAGCTGTACCTCACGAGCGTTCCATCCTCATTGTAAAGCGCAATGGCATTGACACTGCCACGGGCCACATAAAGATTGCCACAATTCACCGTATTGTCACCAACCGTTATCTTTACGTTGCTGTAGCTGCCGGTGGCCAAGGGCAGATAGAACACGCCGACACCGTCCTTGGTTGCATTGAAATAGTAGAAGTTCATCATATTCTCATTATTGATAGAACTGACATTCTCTGCGGCTATCGTGGGATATTCTCCCTCCATGTTGACGTAAAATTCACCCCAGAGCCGCTGGTCGGTAGTGACGGTGATGGTGCCCTCCTCCGCCGGCATCTTGTCGATGCGGATGACGGCCAGACCGCCAATGGGTCTGAACGAAATCTTTCCGTTGTCAATGGTGCCGAGCATCGGTATATTGGTGCTGTTGGATGGATAGCTGTCGCCCTTGGAGAAGATATTGCCCTCCACCACCGTCTCATACACGTAATGGTTAGGGAAGCTGTAGAGCAAGGTCGTCGCATTTTCAAACTTATGGTTTACACTATAAGGATACATGGCGTATTGGCCTACCGTCCCGGTCACTTCACCGGTGAAGGTGGCGGATTCTGCGCCCGTTGCCGTTTCTGTTGTGGTGAACTCTGCGCCGTCGTATGTCCCATTGTTCACGGTCTGCACGAAAATCTTGTCGTCCTTGTGCCAATAGAATGAGGCGGAAGTGCCGTCTTCGTTCTTGGTCATTCCCACACGGGTCACGTCGTTATTGCCGTCCACGGAGGCGGTGAGTGTCACGGTCTGGGGTTCAGTTTGGTTCTGTTCCTGCTGTTGTGCGAGTTCGTCCGTGGAGCAGGAGGTGGCGACGGCTGCTGCTGCCAGTGCCACGAAAGCGAGGTAATGTTTCTTCATCGTTGTGTTCCTTTCCTTAGTCTTTAGTTCCAACTGTCGTCAAAGTCGTTCAGTGTTCCCGTTTCATTAAACGTTCCTGTACTGTTCATACTGCTGCCGGCCAACAGGCAGCCCTGCAGTTTCAACTCCACCACCTCCAGGGCGGGGGTTTCATAGTGCCGTTTTTCCATAAGCGTG
>CAVJNH010000101.1:0-6102 GCA_963651005.1 Oscillibacter sp. MSJ-31 | reverse complement strand
ATTAAACACTAAACATTAGTGCAGTTCGCTGCTCCAAAATTGGAGTGGAAGATAGGATTATTCCCTCATAAAAGTGTAGTTTTCCTTGGTTGTTCCCTCATAAAAATGTAACTTTGCACCTGATATTCCCTCAGAAAAGTGTGAAGCGCATGAAAAGAGACGTATATAATAATCTGAAGGCTTGGCAGTTGTCTGACAGCAGGAAGCCTTTGGTCATGGAAAGCCTAAAGGCAAACGCTACACCGCAACGGGGGTAAGATTATACGGGGATAGCCGCCCCGGCACTGAAGAAAAAAATTAGACAAAACCTCTTTTTATATCAACAGGCACTGCAAAGCCGAAGACTTTGCGGTGTCCGGTTCTTTGCGTATATGATGTTGGGGCTTCTCATTGATAAATTTCACGATTAAAATACAGACCGATTTATGACCTCGAAAATCATTGTTATCTCTCTCTTGGGTGCGTTATGCGCCCTGGCGACCGTAAGAATCAAAGGAGCTGTGCCGTCCAAGATTTTCGACATACTGCCGATGGGTATGCCCATCGTATTCTGCGGTGGAGGAGAAGGGGCTCGGATTGTCGAAAACCACGGGGTGGGATTCACTTCGTCCCCGGGCAATTACGAAGCACTGAAAGACAATTTGCAGAAGTTGACAAACATGACGGATGAAGCATATACGGCCATGTCCAGACGATGTCTGCAAGTGAGCTGCAGTGAATTCCATTTTGACCGACAGATAGACAAAACAATATTTTTTATTAACAACTGAATTATTATGATTTTATACGAGAAACTGGTAAAACGACCGTTCGATTGTGTGTCTGCCCTTGTGGCCTTGGTGTTCTTTTCTCCACTGTGTCTGGTCTGTTATGTGATGGTGAAGCGAGAAGACGGAGGACCGGCCATCTTCAAGCAGGAACGGATCGGCCTGCACGGAAAACCGTTCAACATCTACAAGTTCAGGAGTATGCGGCTGGATGCCGAGCGGTTCGGCCCTGCCCTGTATCAGGGCGAAGGTATAGACCCGAGACTCACGAAAGTGGGGCGTTTCCTGCGGGCACACCATCTGGACGAGCTGCCACAGTTGTGGAACGTATTTACGGGCGACATGGCTTTCGTCGGGCCGAGACCGGAGCGGAAATTCTACATCGACAAGATTATGGAGCACAATCCACGCTATGAGGAACTGTACCGCATCCGTCCGGGCGTAACATCTTTTGCCACTTTATACAACGGTTACACGGACACGATGGAAAAGATGCTCAGACGGCTTGACCTCGACCTGTACTACACCGAGCACTGCTCGCTCATGACAGATGTCAAGATTCTGACAAAAACGTTCTTGAGCATTGTCATCGGCAAGAAATTCTGAGAAATCCGTTTATCCTATGAATAACCATCTCCCGTGAATACTACGACATGGCCCCCACTGTGGAAAGAGCAATGGCGTGGTTCTGACGGGAATTTTACCGCGAGTTGGACGAATGTCTGTCGAATACGATTTGACAGTGGTAAAAAAACAGGGAAATGCTTGGAGGGTATCGGAAAAAGTCGTAAATTTGCGGCAGAGAAGAACATGAACAATGATACATTATAAGCATAGGGTATGTATGTAACAGGGTCAAAAACAAGCAATATGGTCGTTCCCTATTGGAACGAAATCAAGAACTGGACTCGGGAAGACCGTAGCCTTCTCGCCGAACTGATTGAACAGTCTTTGATGGACGGCGAGTTTTCCGGAGGAAAGGCACAGGCGGAAGGTCTGTCTCCAGAGCTGATGCAAGGACTGGCAGAATATGCCGTGAAAGAACATCGCTTAGGTCACTGCCTGACTACCGAACAAGTGGAAAGGTCTGTTATGGAGACCCTGGGATGGAAATAAGATGGCTGCCGTTTGCTTCGGCACAGTTGAAAGCGGTTCTTGAATACGTAGTCGATCATTTCGGAGAGATGACCGCAAGGAAGTCCCTTCGCAGGGTGTTGGATGGTGTTGACGTGTTGGAGAAGTATCCGGCGAAAGGAATCTACGACAAGCAGTTTTCCAGGAATGGTATAGCGGTGCGGCATCTCAATGTGGGGCCCAACATGGTGTACTATATCGTCGATAGAGACGAAGTGGTTGTCATTGCCGTTATGCATTGTAAACAATCGCCCACAACAATTAATCGAGCCATAAAATTTGCTTTGAATCAATGCACTGAAGAGTGAAAGCAAGCTTTTCTGCTCATTAAACATTAAACACTAAACATTAGTGCAGTTCGCTGCTCCAAAATTGGAGTGGAAGATAGGATTATTCCCTCATAAAAGTGTAGTTTTCCTTGGTTGTTCCCTCATAAAAATGTAACTTTGCACCTGATATTCCCTCAGAAAAGTGTGAAGCGCATGAAAAGAGACGTATATAATAATCTGAAGGCTTGGCAGTTGTCTGACAGCAGGAAGCCTTTGGTCATGGAAAGTCTAAAGGCAAACGCCACACCGTAACGGGGGGAAGATTATACGGGGATAGTCGCCCCGGCACCGAAGAAAAAACTTAGACAAAACCACTTTTTATATCAACAGGCACTGCAAAGCCGAAAACTTTGCGGTGTCCGGTTCTTTGCGTATATGATGTTGGGGCTTCCCATTGATAAATTTCACGATTAAAATACAGACTGATTTATGACCTCGAAAATCATTGTTATCTCTCTCATGGGTGCGTTGTGCGCCCTGGCGGCCGTGCGCTGGATTTACTTCAAGATTCTCAAGATTGCCTTTATGAAGGGGCTGGTGGACAAACCCGATGCCCGGAAGTTGCAGAAGCGCCCCATCCCGGTGGTGGGCGGACTCGCCGTGTACTTCGGACTGCTGGCCGGCATGATGTTGGTGGCCGTGTCGGCACGGCAATGGTGTCCCGGGATGCTGCACATCGGACTGTTTCCCGTATTCACCGCGATGAGCATCCTGCTTTATGTCGGTGCCCTGGACGACATCGTGGGCATCTCCCCGTCCTCACGCATCGTAATAGAAACCGCCACCATCCTGTGCCTGGTGTTTTCCTGCGGCATGAGCATCGACTCCTTCCACGGGATGTGGGGCGTATGGGAATTCAGTTGGTGGATTGCCGTGCCACTCACCGTATTTGCCGGGGTGGGCATCATCAATGCCGTGAACATGATTGACGGGGTCAACGGACTCTCCAGCGGTCTGTGCGTGGTCTGCTGCATCCTGTTCGGCGTGGCTTTCATCAAGGCACAGGATGCCTCCAATGCGATACTGTCCTTCACGATGGCCGGATCCATCGTGCCGTTCTACGTCCACAACGTGTTCGGTTCCAAATCACGGATGTTCATCGGCGACGCCGGTACGATGGTGTTCGGGGTGCTGATTACCTGGTTCGTGATTTGCCTGCTGAGCAAGGAGAACCAAACGGTCTATTACATGGACGTGACCCGGCTCAACATGGTGGCCTTCACGCTGGCGGTGATGTCCGTCCCTGTGGCCGATACCATCCGGGTGATGACGACGAGGGCCTTTCACGGAAAGAGTCCCTTCCGCCCCGACAAGACCCACCTCCACCACGCTTTCGTCCATGTGGGCATCAGCCATTTCGTCACCTCGACCGTGGAGATTGTGCTGAACCTTCTGGTCACGGGCGTATGGGTGCTGAGCGTCGCCTGCGGTGCGGGGATGGAACTGCAACTGTACATCGTCATCGGTGCTGCGGTCTTTTTCGTCTGGGGTCCCTATGTGTTCCTGCGTTACCATGCACGGAACCACACGGAGCTGATGCACCGCCTCAGCGGTTTCGGCGTACATACCCATCTCGGACGCACCGCCTGGTGGAAGGCCGTCAGCAGATGGTTGGATGCCTCCGCCGACTATCCTCTACCGGCAGAGGACTGGGAGACGGAAGGGACTGCCCCGGTCGGCGAGGCAAGCGGCAAGGACTCCGACCGCAGGGCCATCCTGGAATATCTGAAAGGCAAGGCCGAGGTGCACGTGGACGACCTCACCGCGAACAGCGGAGCGGAAGGCCAGCGGGTCTGTGCCATCCTTATTGAGGAGGAGCAGACGGGCTGCGTCGTGGTGGTCAAGTCCGACCGGACGGGTGCCCCGGAAATCGTGGCTCTGAGCGGTGAAGCATGAAGAGGGAATCCGGCTGCTGATATTCAGCTTATTTTGTCGCGACTCAGCAGAGTGAAAGCGAGCTTTCTCTGCATTCGCTGCTCCAAAATTTGGTAGTTACTGAATAAAGTCGTAAATTTGCACCGAATAAAACTGCAATGTACATCATTATGGGAGAAAAATATGGAACAGACTGCAAGACTTTCGGATCTTTATATGCCGATGTTGGCGAGACTAAGCGATGACGACAAGCTGGACATCATATCCAAGTTGGTGATTGCCATACGCTCTAAAACTAAGCAGGAGAGGGTGAGGCCAGACATTAAAACGTGTTTCTCCGGCGAATGGGAAAATGAGAAAACGACGACACAGGTGGCTGATGAATTGAGAGCTGCCAGGTATTATGAGCAGAAAGATTTGTCATGGTGAAGTATATCTTGGACACCACAGTTTGTGTGGCTCTTATCAGGGGCAACAAGAATGTTCTGAATACAATTCTTGAAAAGGGCGAGAAGAATTGTTTGGTTTCAGAAATGACAATAGCTGAATTGTATTATGGTGCAAGCAAGTCTGGTCGTCCATCTCAGTTTCAAGACGTTCAGTATATCTTGGATGCCTTTGAAACGGTGCCGGTCTTTTCAAGTTTACGCACTTATGGAGACATCAAAAGCCAACTGGAAGCAAGCGGTATGCGCATTGATGAATTTGATTTGCTGATTGGTGCCACTGCTTTGACTAACTCTATGGTGTTAGTGACGCATAACACCAAGCACTTTCAGAGAATTCCAAATCTGAAACTTGAAGATTGGGAGCGCACATAGGCGAATTGCCTAAACGGTCAATCAGAGTCCAGTCTCTGTTCTTGTCCCTTGACTTATTTTGTCGCGACTCAGCAGAGCGAAAATTTATGCTTAATTCATGGTTCATTTCTGGACATTTATGTTTCCCACTGCACACGAAACAACGTTCGGCGGCCGAAGGGAAAGCCAATGGTCATGAATGAACCACGAATTGACAATTAAACATTAGCAAACTTCGCTGCTCCAAAGCGAGCTTTCTCTGCATTCGCTGCTCCAAAATTTGTCCTTCAGCTTATTTTGTCGCGACTCAGCAGAGTGAAAGCGAGCTTTCCTCTGCATTCGCTGCTCCAAAATTTGGTAGTTACTGAATAAAGTCGTAAATTTGCACCGAATAAAACTGCAATGTACATCATTATGGGAGAAAAAATTAATTTCGAGGAACTTAGGAAGCAGATGCCTGAGAAACTCAACAAATTAGGCGAATGGTTCTTCTCTAAAGACAGGACGATGTTCTTGGAGGTGAATGACCTGAAGGCTGTGCTCAAATGAGACTTTACCTTGATACAAACATACTGGTTTTTCTGTTGACTGAAAGGCAGTCTTTGGACGATGATGTCATGGAGATACTTTTCGACTGTTCCAATGTGTACTATACCAGTATGGTATGTGTACATGAACTAATCCATTTGTTTCAAATAGGCAAGATTGCCTGGAAAAAGCAAAACGGCAAACCCTTTGAGGCAGAAGACGTGTTGCATAGCTTGCGGGAAATGTCGGTGGATATTGTTCCTGTAACGGAGAAAAATCTTGCAAAATATGCGTCTTTGCCGATTGTCAAGGAGCATCGGGATCCGTTCGACCGTTTGATTATTGCGCAAGCCATCTCCGACAAGGCAGTACTGGTCAGTTCGGATTTGAAATTCCAATGGTATAGGAAGTTTGGTCTTGATTTTATCCAAAACAAACGATAGACACACATTTGCAGTCAATAAAATTCATGGTTCATTTCTGTACATTTATGTTTCCCACTGCACACGGATGGTCATGAATGAACCACGAATTGACAATTAAACATTAAACATTAGCAAACTTCGCTGCTCCAAAGCGAGCTTTCTCTGCATTCGCTACTCCAAAATTTGTCTTTCAGCTTATTTTGTCGCGACTCAGCAGAGTGAAAGCGAGCTTTCCTCTGCATTC
>CAVJNH010000100.1:0-6500 GCA_963651005.1 Oscillibacter sp. MSJ-31 | reverse complement strand
CGCTACGCTCCGAGGAACGTACATCCCCCTGTGGGGACTCCCCATGTCAACCCATCAGAATTGCACTTCTATCTTGAAAGTGGGCCGACACTTGATGCCACGGCTGTGCCTGTCCGTGCTGTGCTTCCTGTTGCCCGCGATGCTGCCGGCGCAACAGGTGCAGCCGTGGCAGGATGCCTTCTGGCAGTGGGTGGAGGAGGAAACGGACGGCGAGGGCGATGCCAGCCGATGGGAAGAGGCCTTCGAGGTGTTGACGGAACTGGAGAACCATCCTGTCGACCTGAACAGTGCCACCCGCGAGCAGTTGGAACAGATTCCGATTCTTTCCCCACAACAGGTGGCCGACATCCTGGAATATGTCTACCGCAACCGCGTGATGCAGACACTCAACGAACTGGTGTTGATAGAATCGATAGACTTCGACCTGCGCCACCTGCTGATGCACTTCGTCTGTGTCCACCCTGTCGCTCCCGCGACCGCCCCCTTGCGGCTGGACTCCATCCTCCGGCATGGCGACAACCTGTTGACGGTGTCGGCCACCACGCCTTTCTACACCCGTCAGGGTTTCCGCAACGGCTACTTGGGCGACCGCTACACCCACACCGTGCGCTATCAGTACACCTATCGCGACCGCGTGAAGGCGGGCATCACCGGGGCACAGGATGCCGGAGAACCCTTCTTCGCCAACCGCAACACGATGGGGTACGACCATTACTCTTACTACTTGCAGCTCAACCGGCTGGGTCCCGTCGACCGGCTCTGTCTGGGTATGTATCAGGTACAGATGGGACAGGGACTGATCATGAACGGAGCCTTTTCCCTCGGGAAGGCTCTGTCGCTGCAGGCGGCCATGCGCTCCACGCCCAACCTCCGCGCTTTCGCCTCGCGCTCCACCGCCAACTACTTGCAGGGGGCTGCGCTGTCGGTCCGCCTTTCCGACCATTGGCACGCCACGGCGTTCGGCTCCTGCCGCCCTCTGGACGCGACCCTCAACAGCGACGGAACCGTGCGCACCATCCTCACCTCGGGCTATCACCGCACCCCCACGGAGATGGCCAAGAAAAACAACACCATGCGCTGGGACGCGGGAGGCAGCGTCGGCTGGCATCAAGACCGGTTCTATCTCAACGGCAACTGCGTCTATTCGTATTTCGACCGGCCGCTGAATCCCAGCCGCCAGGCCCTCTACCAACGCTATCAGGCCGCAGGAAGCCGGTTCTTCAATCTGAGTGCAGACTATGGCTACACCGGGTACAATGTCTCGTTGGCCGGTGAGACGGCGGTCAACCGCGACGGCTATCTGGCCTTGTTGCACCGCGCTTCCTGGCATCCTACTACGTCCGTCACCCTTTCGGCCATCCATCGCTTCTATGACCGTCGCTACACTGCCCTGCACGCCCGCAGTTTTGCGGAGGGGTCGAAGGTGCAGAACGAGCACGGCCTCTACCTCGGCGTGGAGTGGAGGCCCGTCTGGCAATTCCTCCTGACGGCGTATGCCGACTATGCCCATTTCGAAGGACCACGCTACCGGGTCAGCCAACAGAGCGATGCCTTCGACACCAAGGTGGCCTGCAAATGGGAGACGGACGGCTGGACGCTCGACGGCTACTACCGGATGCGCCTGCGGCAGCGCGACAATACGGAGAAAACCATGCTCGCCAACCACACCCACCAACGGGTGCGCGTCCGTTTCACCAAATCGGTGTCGCCGTCGCTGTCGTGGCAGAGCCAGGTGGACGGGGTGGCCGTCCGCTTCCAACAGCAACGGTCTTTGGGCTATATGGCCAGCCAGCAATTGGCATGGAAGACGGCGGCGGTCCGGCTGTCGGGGCGCGTGGCCTATTTCCATACCGACAACTACGAGAGCCGCCTCTACCAGTACGAGCCGTCGCTGCGTTATGATTTCTATCTGCCCGGCTTCTACGGCGAGGGCATCCGCTACAGTATGCTGGCCACCGCCACCGTGTCCGACAACCTCCTGCTGACGGCTAAAGTGGGGGTTACAGACTACTTCGACCGCGCCACGATTTCCAGTGGACTGCAGGAAATCGCCCATTCGTCCCAGTCAGACCTCAACCTCCAAATGATATGGAAATTTTGAGCGGATTTCCAAAAAGAAAAAGGGAAAGGATTTGGTTATGTTTCCGATTTTAGCGACCTTTGCAGTCTGAAACTTGCAAAAGCTATTCCACTATGACCGACATAACCATCAAGCGCGTTTCCAACCATCAGGAACTGAAGCAGTTCATACAGTTCCACTACGACCTGTACCGCCAGTGTCCGCAGGCCGTACCGTTTCTCTATACGGAAGAGATGAACACCCTGAGGAGCGACCGCAACGCCGCCTTCGAGTGTTGCGAAGCGGCGTATTTCCTGGCACTGCGGGACGGCAAGACCGTCGGGCGCGTGGCCGCCATCATCAACCACCGCGCCAACCGCTGCTGGAACCGCCGGGAGGTGCGCTTCGGCTGGTTCGACTTCATCGACGACACGGCAGTGAGCCGCGCCCTGCTGGAGACGGTCATGCAATGGGGACGGGAAAAGGGCATGGACGAGATGGCCGGGCCGCTCGGATTCACCGACATGGACCGCGAAGGCATGCTGATTGACGGCTTCGACGAGGATGCCACGATGTACGTCAACTACAACTACCCTTACTACATCCGCCACATGGAGGCACTGGAGGGGTTTGTCAAGGACAACGACTATATGGAGTACCGGGTGCGCGTGCCCGAACAGGTGCCCGACAAGTTCCACCGGATTGCCCAATTGATACGTACGCGCTACAACCTGCAGGTGCACAAGTTCACGCGCAAGGAACTCCTCGAAGGCGGCAAGGGGCGGGAGGTCTTCGACATCGTCAACGCCACCTATAAAGACCTGTACAACTATTGTCCGCTCTCCGACCGGCAGATTGACCAGCTTGTGAAGCAATACATCAAAATGGCCGACCTCAATCTGGTGACCAGCATCGAGGACTGGAACACGCCGGACCACCGTATGGTCGGCTTTGGAGTGACTTTCCCCTCGTTTACCAACGCCCTCCGCCACACCCGCGACGGACGGATGCTGCCCTTCGGATGGTGGCATCTGCTGCGCGCACTGAAATGGCACAAGACCGACACGGTGGACCTGCTGCTCATCGGTGTCCTGCCGGAATACCGTGCGAAAGGGGCCAATTCGCTCATCTTCGACGACCTGATACAACAGTTCCAACGCTACGGATTCCAATGGGCTGAGGCCATGCCGCAGATGGAAGCTAACGAGCACGTGCGCAGCCAATGGCAGTATCTGGAAGCCCGGCAACACCGCCGCCACCGGTGCTACCGCAAACGGCTGGGATAGAGCCGCAGTTGTTCTTTTTGGAAAACAATAAAATGGGAAACTGATGCAAAGTTTCCCATTTGCTTTTTATAACAAGCTATTTATTAACCGTTTGACATTTATTAACACAAGAAAAGTTGTCCAAAACGGAAATCGTATGATAATTATTCGTAACTTTGCAACCGAAAAACAACAAACCAACAAATCCAAAAATTTACCTGAAAAATGATACAGACAGTAGTGAAGCGTGACGGGCGCATTGTGGGATTCAATGAGCAGAAAATCATGGCGGCCATCCGCAAGGCCATGATCAGTACAGAGAAAGGAGAGGACGAACGCCTCTTGCAGACCATTACCGACCGCATTGCGGCACGCGGCAATGCACAGATGACCGTGGAACAGATTCAGGACTCCGTCGAAATGGAGCTGATGAAGAGTTCGCGCAAGGACGTGGCGCAGCACTACATCGCCTACCGCAACCAGCGTTCCATTGCCCGCAAGGCCAAGACCCGCGACGTGTTCCTGGACATCGTGAACATCAAGAACAACGACGTGACGCGCGAGAATGCCAACATGAACGCCGACACGCCGGCAGGCATGATGATGAAGTTCGCCTCCGAGACGACCAAACCCTTCGTCGACGACTATCTGCTCTCGCCGGAAAGCCGCGAGGCCGTGGAGCACAACTACCTCCACATCCACGACAAGGACTACTATCCCACGAAGTCCCTGACCTGCTGTCAGCATCCCCTCGACAATATCCTCACCCAGGGCTTCATCGCCGGCCATGGTGCAAGCCGCCCTGCCAAGCGTATCGAGACGGCAGCCGTGCTGGCCTGCATCTCCATGGAGTGTGCACAGAACGAGATGCACGGCGGACAGGCCATCCCGGCCTTCGACTTCTATCTGGCTCCTTACGTGCGCGCGTCATATATAGAGGAGTTGAAAGCCCTGGAAGACCTGTGCGGAGAGGATTACTCCGACCTCTACAACGAGCCGCTGATCGATTACCTGAAGCAGGATTTGGACGGACTGAAGGGCAAAGACCGGGCGCGCCAGCACGCCATCAACAAGACGGTGAGCCGCGTACACCAGGCCATGGAAGCCTTCATCCACAACATGAACACCATCCACTCGCGTGGCGGAAACCAGGTGGTGTTCTCCAGCATCAACTACGGCACTGACACCTCCGCCGAGGGCCGTTGCATCATGCGCGAGCTGTTGCACTCCACCTATCAGGGCGTGGGCGACGGCGAGACGGCCATCTTCCCCATCCAGATATGGAAGAAGAAGCGTGGCGTGAACTATCTGCCGGAAGACCCCAACTACGACCTCTACCGGTTGGCCTGCAAAGTGACGGCGCGCCGCTTCTTCCCCAACTTCCTGAACCTCGACGCTACCTATAACCAGTCGGACGAATGGCGGGCCGACGACCCCAAACGCTATATGCACGAGGTGGCTACCATGGGCTGCCGCACCCGCGTGTTCGAGAACCGCTTCGGCCCGAAGACTTCCATCGGACGCGGCAACCTGTCGTTCTCCACCATCAACATCGTGCGTCTGGCCATTGAGTGTATGGACGTGCAGGACCGGGACGAGCGCATCGCCAAGTTCTTCGCCAAGCTCGACGAGGTGCTGGCCGTGACCGCCAAACAGCTTGACGAACGCTACCAGTTCCAGAAGACGGCCTTTGTCAAGCAGTTCCCCCTCCTGATGAAGAGCCTGTGGATCGGTGCCGACAAACTCGACGGCAACGACACGGTGGAGAGCGTCATCAACCAGGGCACCCTCGGCATCGGGTTCATCGGACTGGCCGAATGTCTGGTCGCCCTGACCGGCAAGCACCACGGCGAGAGCGAGGAGGCGCAGCAGCTGGGACTGAAGATTATCGGTTACATGCGCGACCGCGCCAACGAGTTCTCGGAGCAATACCACCACAACTACTCCATACTGGCCACACCGGCAGAAGGTCTCAGCGGCAAGTTCACCAAGAAAGACCGCGCCGAGTTCGGCAAGATTCCCGGAGTGACCGACCGCGACTACTACACCAACTCCAACCACGTGCCCGTCTACTACAAGTGCTCTGCCCGCCACAAGGCCGAGGTGGAGGCTCCCTACCACGAACTGACCCGCGGCGGACACATCTTCTATGTGGAGATTGACGGCGATGCCACCCATAACCCCCAGGTCATCATGAGCGTAGTGGACATGATGGACCAGCTGAACATGGGCTACGGGTCGGTCAACCACAACCGGAACCGTTGCATGGACTGCGGTTACGAGAACGCAGACCCGCATCTGGAAGTGTGTCCGAAGTGCGGCAGCAAACACATCGACAAACTGCAGCGCATCACGGGCTACCTCGTGGGCACGACCGACCGCTGGAACCACGGCAAGCTCTGCGAACTGAACGACCGCGTGACCCATATCCAAGGTTCGCAACAGCAAAACCTCTTCGACGGACAATGATACAAGTACTTGACATTGTAGAAGACACTATGGTAGACGGTCCGGGTTTCCGGACCTCTATCTATTGTGCCGGTTGCCGCCACGAATGTCCTGGCTGCCACAACCCGCAGTCGTGGGATGCCGACGGTGGCCGGGCCATGACCACCGGACAGGTGATGGAGATCATCGGGGCAGACCCCTATGCCAACGTCACCTTCTCGGGCGGTGACCCGATGTATCAGGCCGAGGGCTTTACGGAACTGGCACGCGCCATCCGCCAACAGACCCGGAAAACCATCTGGTGCTACACGGGATTCACCTTCGAGGCCATCGCCCACATTCCGCGCTACCGGCAGTTGCTTCAGGAACTGGACGTGTTGGTGGACGGCCCTTTCGTGCAGGCCCTGCGCGACGAAGACCTCCTGTTCCGCGGCAGCAGCAACCAGCGGCTCATCGACGTGCAGGCATCGCTGGCCTCCGGCCAAGTGGTGGAGTACCGTCCCGACGTGGCCGTAGGGTAGTGTGGCGGGCTTGCATCCATACAACGAAAAAAGTCGCTACTCACCACGAGCAACGACTTACGGAGAATCTTTTAATTACTTGTTTTTTTCATAAATAGACCTTGCGGTCAACGTGCCTCACGGCAATATATCTTGTATGAAACAAAATTCGCTTAAAAAAAGAAAGTTATGGGAGCCTCACGGCGACCACTGTTATCCATATTTCAA
>CAVJNH010000099.1:0-7323 GCA_963651005.1 Oscillibacter sp. MSJ-31 | reverse complement strand
TCCTGCGCCTTTCTTTTATCATAGCCTAACAAAAACCATAAACAATCATCTCTGCTTAGGGAGTCGGTGGAGGAAACGGCAAAGACGACCAGCGTATGATCATCGACAACAAGCAAGATAGAGACCCGAGTGACGGAATCAATATCACGACAGTCTGGGACTACATGAAGTATTACACCAACCCCGAATCCGGGAGGGAAGGTGTACTGAACATCGTGACGGGTTTCTTTTCCGTCACGGGACTGGAACTGTTGGGCAAGTGCTTTTCTCCCAACAATGAGTATCGCATGGTGTTGGCGCAGATGGTGGCCGACGACCAGTTCCAAGACCAGATACTCGACTTGCTGAATGACGATTGTGGTGTAGAGAAAGCCTTGCATCTCAGCGATGCAGCAAAGAATGCCTTGGAATTCCTGCGCCGCGACAATGTACACGTCAAGGCCATCATCAACGCCTTCTGCCATGCCAAACTCTATCTCTTCAAAGACCGTAAAGACCCTGCCCACAACTATTTCATTCAAGGCAGCAGCAACCTCACCTATGCAGGACTGGGCTACACATCGTCGTCCAACGTGGAACTGAACCTTGCCGACACCGGCAACACCGACACCTATCGCGCCCTGCGAACTTGGTTTGAGGAGCAATGGAAGTCAGTGGCAAAGGAAACGATGCCAGAAAACCGGGAGAAGCCACGTGGCAAGCAGATAGACGTGAAGCAGTTCTTCATACAGGAGATAGAGCGGATTTTCCGCCAATATACCCCCAATGAGATTTATTACAAGATATTGTCTGAGTTGTTCGATACCGACCTCGATTTGGATTCCGGCATCGAGCACAGGCAGGATATGCAACTCTTGCAGACCAGCGTCATCTGGAAAACGCTCTTCAACTATCAGCAGAAGGGTGTCATCTCGCTGATTAAAATGCTCCGCAAATACAACGGTGCCATCCTTGCCGATGCCGTGGGTCTCGGTAAGACCTTCTCGGCTTTGGCCGTGATAAAGTATTTCCAAACCCAGAACTACCTCACCGTGTTGCTCTGCCCCAAGAAGCTGGAGCAGAACTGGGACCAGTATTTGCGCCGACGTGGCTCAAGGTTTGAGAAAGACGAGTTCGACTACATTGTCCGCTTCTATACTGACCTGCAGAATGACCGTTTGGAAGAAAAATACCCCGAGGCCAAGTTGAGCTATCTGCAGAGCCGGAAGAAGATACTTGTGGTGATAGATGAGAGCCATAATCTGCGCAACGAGAAGTCGGCCAGATACCGGGAACTGATGGAGAAACTCATCAAGAACAAGGAAGGACAGGAAAACAGGGATGTCAAGGTCTTGATGCTTTCGGCTACGCCTATCAATACAGGGCTGAACGACGTGAAGGGACAGTTCAACCTGATAGGACATGGCAATGATGCGGCTTTCTGCAATGATGAGTTTGGAGTGGAATCCCTTGACAATCTCTTCAGGGATGCACAAGGCAAATATACCCAGTGGTGCAATAATCCCGACAGAACCATCGGAGGCTTCATCGCCACCTTGCCCCCTAAGTTCTTCAACCTGACCGACAAGCTCATCGTAGCCCGTACCCGAAAACTGATAGAGCACACTTTGGGCGAAGACCTCGGCTTCCCCGACAAGGGAAAGCCTGTAAACATCTACCAAGGAGTGGAGCACTTGGGACAACTCAATACGACGGAAGCCATCTATGCAGCTTTCGAAGGTCTGCATCTCACAGCCTACCAGCCCAGTCTCTATCTCGAAAAGACACAGGCCAAGGCAAGAAGGGGAGCGGAAAAGGATTGGGATGACAATGTGAACCGTGAGCGTTTTCTGGTCAAGATGATGGGTGTCCTGTTTATGAAGCGGCTGGAGAGTTCATGGTATTCTTGCATGACCACGGTGAAGAAGGTGCTTGATGTGCATGAGCAGACTTTGAAACTTGCCTTGGAGTTTCGTGACAACGGAGTGAACAGTCCGTTGCTTTCCGGTGCGTCCGAAGATATGGACGATGAGGAAATCGAGGAACTGATGGACGACACCTTCTCCCTCCGCAAGGGAAGCATCCGACTTGCTGACATGAAAAATCTTGGTGGTTTTATCCGTGGATTGCAGATTGACGTGAACAGTCTTCGCAAGATATACGAGAATATCGAGAGCTTCGCCAAGGACTATGAGGCAGGCGTGGAGATGGACTTGAAACTGGATGAACTGGTCAAAATCCTTAACGAGAAGAAACAGTCTGCCAACAAGAAGATTGTTGTCTTCACAGCCTATGCCGATACGGCGAAGTTTATCTTCGACGAGTTGCAGAAACGTGGCTTCACCCGAATGGCATCGGCCTCTGGACAGACGGTCTTGACAACTGGCAGTCATTCCACGAAAAACTTTACGGCTGTGCTCGAAAGTTTTGCTCCCTACAGCAAACTCTATAAGGAGAAGGACTGGAGCGATATGTATGCTGATGCCAAGCTCGACAGAGCCAAATATTACGACGACGAAAAGCAACGCTGGAATGTGGGTTACGAAAAGTGGCTGGAACTGATAGCCAAGTATGATGTCGCCACATTGAACAAGGTGAACGACGGCATTGACATATTGATAGCCACCGACTGCCTGTCGGAAGGCCAGAACTTGCAGGATGCCGACACGCAAGTGAACTATGACATCCACTGGAATCCCGTTCGTCTGATACAGCGTTTCGGCCGTATTGACCGTATCGGTTCGCCCAACAAGCTGATACATTGTGTCAACTTCTGGCCGGCCAAGTCGTTTGAGGAATATCTCCATTTGGAGACGCGCATCCAAAACCGTATGTCGATGATGACCTTGGTAGGCTCGGAGACACAGGAACTCAACGAGCGGTACAAGAAGATGGTGGAGGACAATCCGCTGCAAGACAAGAACGCTGACCGCTTGTTGGAGGAACTTCGGAACAACAGCATCTCCGACATTGAGTCGCCGCAGACCTTGTCGCTCAAGGACTTCTCTTTCGAGACTTATCGCCAAGACCTCTTGGACTTCCTGGGTAAGAACCGAGATGTGTTCCGCCGAATGCCCAACGGCATCTTCTCAGGTTTCCGCTCCGAGAATTCCCTCTTCGAGAAGATTCCCGAAAGTCTGGTGGCTGTGGTGGGTTATCCGCATCGCGAGCAAGGCAGCAAAAAGCCTTACACCGAACTCTATCTGATGTGTCAGCCCGTGGATACCCATTTGCCGGCTACATACCAAGAGTTGAACCGTGCCGAAATTCTGGAGTTTCTGCGCACCAACAAGAACCAAGAGCGGTTTGTGCCGGAATGGATAGAGGCCAACGACAAGGAGCGTATCGGCAAACTGTCGGCAATATTGCAGGCGTGGATGAAGTCGAAGGTGCCCCAGCAGGCCACTGCTATCATCCTTGACACTGCCAAGTCGCACAAGGGTAGAGGCCTCTTTGTCAAGTCCAAGGCACAGGAAGAGAAAGGCAAGCTGTTGGAAGAGAAATTCAAGTTGGAGAACTTCGACTTGATTGTTTGGGAGTATGTCAGTAAAAAATAAGAGGTTATGGAGAAGACATTGCGACTCTTCACAGAGTCTTCATTATATGATGCTTGCTTGCAGATGTTAAGCCGGCTACAAGTGGCTGTGAACGAGGTGACAAAAGAAGCTATCCCCTTTGTCGATTTGTATCAAGGTGCTTGTTCTGCCACCTTGCCCTTGGCATTGAGAGAGGCATTGGACAAGGTGGAGGCTACCTATTATATAGGTAATATCGACGAGGCTACGCTTGCAGGTCGGGGCGTAGCCAAAAACGTGGACGAGGTGAGAAGCGACACGGAGGCTGGCAAGTATGAGGGCATGATGGTGTTTGCCATTGATGTGGCGGAAGGCCGATTGCTGTCGCGATACGAGTGTACCACGTTGGTTCGTGGCTTCAACCGCATCGCGTCTGCCCAGCCTGTCGTCTTGTTTATCCGTCAAGGCAAGTATCTGTCTCTTGCCACTTGCGAGCGCATGAAGTATTCCCAGGAGTGGCGCAATGGCAACGGCGAGAAGTTGGGCAAGGTGAGCATCCTCCGCAACATCAACTGCGAGCATCCCCACCGTGGGCATCTCGACATCTTGACATCTCTTGGCGACAAGGCTTATCCTACGTTTGAGGATTTGTACAGGCACTGGATGGAGGTGTTCTCCAATGAGCTGCTGACCAAGAAGTTCTATTGTGAGTTGAGCGACTGGTATGCCTGGGCTGTACAGGTGGCGCGTTTTCCGAACAACTTGAAGACCGCTGAAGATGACGAGAAATTCAACCATGAAGCGTGCATACGGCTGATTACCCGTTTGATTTTCGTGTGGTTCCTGAAACAGAAACGGCTTATCCCCGGCGAGTTCTTCGACGAGGAATACATCCGTGACCACTTCATAGAGAACTTCAATCCGCACGACCGCCAGAATTTGTACTATGACACGGGCAGGAGTTTGTACTACCGCCTGATTTTGCAGAACCTCTTCTTTGCCATGCTCAATCGTCCGATTGTGGCTGAGGGCAAAAACGAAGCCAACAACAGGCGGTTTCGGGCGAAGGTGACCAAGGGGATGAACTGGGACTATAATGTGAACAACCTGATGCGCTATGAGGCAGACTTCATGCCCGGTGGGGCAGAGGAGTTCTTGCGCATGGCCAACTGTAGCGTACCGTTCTTGAATGGTGGTCTCTTTGATTGTCTTGACGACAAGACGAATGGTCTCTATTACGACGGTTTCTCCGAAAACCCGAAGTCTCTCGCCCAACTCTATCTGCCCGACTATCTCTTCTTTGGTGACGAAGTAGGAGAAAGTATCGACCTGTCGCAATGGTATGGTGATAATAGAAAGAAGAATGTCTCCGCACAGGGCATTGTCGACATCCTGAGCCACTACTGTTTTACGGTGGAGGAGAATACTCCCTACGACCAGGAGGTCAGCCTTGACCCCGAGTTGTTAGGCAAGGCTTTCGAGAACTTGTTGGCGGCGTACAACCCGGAAACCCAGACTTCGGCCCGCAAGCAGACAGGATCTTTCTATACGCCTCGCGAAATCGTTCAGTATATGGTGAACGAGAGTTTGGTGGCCCACTTGAAGCGTGTTTGCGGAGATGCGGACGAGGCACTCTATCGCCAACTGTTGAGCTATTCTGCCGAGGATGTTTCTGTCACAGAGGAGCAGAGCAGTAGCATCATGGATGCACTTTACCATTGTCGTGTACTTGACCCTGCTTGTGGTTCGGGTGCATTTCCTATGGGTATACTCCAGCAGATGGTTCATGTGCTGAAGCGTATTGACCCGACAAACGAGAAGTGGAAGGATTTCATGATTAATCGTGCCATTGAGCAGAGCAAGAAAGCGTTCATGGAGGATGGCGAAGCGGAGCGGAAGGAACGTTTGGCGGACATAGAGAGTGCCTTTAACCGTAGCGTGAACGACCCAGACTATGCCCGCAAACTCTACGTGATAGAGCATTGCATCTACGGCGTAGATATTCAACCGATTGCCACGCAAATCAGCAAGTTGCGCTTCTTCATCTCCTTGGTCGTTGACCAACGACCGACGGCAGACGCTGCCCATAACTTTGGCATCCGCCCCTTGCCAAACTTGGAAGCTAAGTTTGTATCTGCCAACACGCTGATACCTGTGGAGTATGACCGCAGTTTGGTGGATGGCATCCCGACAGTCGTGGAGTGCAAGGAAAAATTGAAGGAGTTGAACCACAAGATATTCTTGGCTCGCCGCAATGTTGAAAAGCAGAAGTTGAAGGAAAAAATCAAGGAAACCCGTAAGGCTTTGGCAGCCGCCATCCAAGAGACAGGCTTCGTCACGTCTGGTGTGGCACAGCAATTGTCCGATTGGGATATGTTCGACCAAAACACATCCTCGTCTTTCTTTGACCCGGAATGGATGTTCGGGGTAAAGGGTGGGTTTGATGTGGCGATAGGCAATCCACCGTATGTCCAAATACCTAAGAGGCTGTATAGTGCCTCTTTCTTCCCTTATTCTGAAGGAAAAGATGTAGGAAAACAGAATCTGTACAAGTTGT
The DNA here is from genome assembly GCA_963651005.1 of Oscillibacter sp. MSJ-31. Classification (GTDB taxonomy): domain Bacteria; phylum Bacteroidota; class Bacteroidia; order Bacteroidales; family Bacteroidaceae; genus Prevotella. The sequence continues at coordinate 1,272 of CAVJNH010000099.1, read as the reverse complement.
TTGTGGAATATAGCTATAATGCCCTGAAAGAACACGGCGTTTCTGTTCTGATAGTGCAAAGTTCATTGATGTGTGATATGAGTTCCACATATACACGTGAAATGTTATTGAAGAAAACAGAGCTTATAAACGTGATAGAATTTCCAAAGAATAGTCCCGATGCTAATGAAAAGGTATTCAAAAGCGTATTGCAAGGAACTTGTATCTCTGTTTTTCGAAAAGGTGTAACAGACTTAGATAACACGTTTGGTATATCTATTAATAATAACTTGTCGACGATAGATGAAATTGAAGTTGAAAGGGTAAGCCAAAATGAAATATTGGCGGCATTTCCTAACAGAAAAGAGTTGCCTTTGATAAGAAAAGGTGAAATGCCAATAATCAACAAAATTAAGAAACTACCAAAGTTGCGAACTTTGGTAGATGATTCTCTACAAGGCAATATCAATACAATTCATTTGAAGAAAATAATAAGTGAAGAAGACAGTGATTTGTTTATTGCCAAAGGAGCTAACATTCATAGGTTCTATGTCGATGACGATATGTTCTATGGGATGGACAATACAATTACAAAACCATTGGTGGCCAATAATAATCGAGCAGGAGCCGTAATTGCAACACAGAATATTACAGGAACAACAGATAAATTCCGTATTCATGCTACTGTTGTCGAATGCAAGAAAACGAAAATCGTTTTCTTGCATTCGGTAAATATTTTGTATTTACCGAATCCAAGAACGGCCCGAATGATATTGGCTTGCTTGAATTCAAAGTTGTTGGATTGGTTGTTCAGAAAGACTAGTACCAATAATCATTGTAATATGTATGAATTGTTAGACTTGCCATTACCAAAGGATGCCTTTTATGACGATAAACTTGACACTTGCGTATTAACGCTTTTGGAATCTCATGGAAAAAATGAAGATGCAATGTCCCAATTGGATATGATTTTATATCACCTCTACGGCTTGACCTACGATGAAGTGTTGATTGTTGACCCTGACACTCCCATCACTCGTGAGGAGTATGAGATACCGGCAACTAACAAGGTTGTGAAGGTGGCGGAAGCCGAACCGAAGGAAAAGCAGCCCACCAAGCGCAGTCCCAAGACGGGACTCTGCGTATGGTTGCCGAATGGTGAGTTCATCCAAGCGAAGCAAGCCAACCTCACTATGGTTGAGGCGGTGAAAAGGGCAGGGTCGGAAAGGGTGGCCAACCTTCAATTCCCCCATGACGGAGCCTACCTCGTTTCCCACGCAATCCATCCGAGAT
>CAVJNH010000098.1:0-7735 GCA_963651005.1 Oscillibacter sp. MSJ-31 | reverse complement strand
CGCTTTAGAACAAACTGGTGACAAATGGCGCACGTCCCGGTGTCAAACTATTGCACGGAAGCAGATTTCGTCGTACCTTTGCACCCGGGCGGAAGGGCAAGGAGGCAAAAATCTCACTCTCTCGGCAGAGAGAAAAATTTCTCTCGGCAGAGAAAAAAACGGGGTAGGGCAGAGAGGGGGAGAAACGCGCGGGGGCGGAGCGCGGATCTCAGGCGTTGTCAGGCGAAGCCACCTGCAGCGGGGTCAGTCCGGTGTGCTTCTTGAAATAGCGGCAGAAGAAGCTGACATCGGTGAACTGGTACTCCCACGCCAGTTGCTTCACACTGCGGTCGCCGCGCCGCAGCTGCACCTTCAGCTGAAGGATGACATACTGGTCGATGATGGTCTTCGGCGTGTGGCCCGTCACCTGTCTGACGATGTTGGTGAGATACTTCGGCGAGATGTTCATCTGGGCGGCATAGTGGTGGACGTCGCGCGACGTGCGGTAGTCGCGCTCCACCAGCATCATGAAGCGGTTGAAGAGCTCGCGCACCCGTTGCGACTTCACCGCGTCGGGGATGCGGTGCGGATGGCGTTGCAGATACTCGTGGAAGCCGATGAAGAAAGCCTTCAGCTGGCAGAGCACCAAGGCCGTGACGCACGTGCACTCCGGCTGGTCGAAATAGACCTTCAGCAGGGCGAACATCCCGTCCACGATGGCCCTGACCTCCGCCTTGTCCTGTCGGCAGCGGTCTTCACGCATGGCGGAATAGACCGTGTGCTCCAGTTGCAGGCTGGCTTCGCGCAGCAGCGACGGACTGTATTCCAGCATTTCCGCCTCGAAGTCCGCGCCGCTCTCCGCCTCCAGCAGCACGAGGTCGTTGGGGAAGAGCACGATGGCCGCCCCCTCGTACAGCTCCCACCGCTTGTAGTTCACGTGCAGCGTGGCCCTGCCCCTGCGGCAGACGACGATGGCCCCGAAGGACAACACCTGCGGCTCCGCCCTCCATCCGTGCAGTGCGGTGGTGCAGAGGCGCGCCTCCTGCCGTCCGCCCAGTTCCTGCCGTTCCGTGTCTCGTGTGTTCATTTCTTCCCGGATTTGTTCTGTTTTCGGGTGCAAATATACGCATTTTGTGGGATAAAAAAGCAGGATTGTTCCCAAAACGTCCATGGGCGGCGGAAAAATTGAAACGGAAGAACGGAGGAAACGCCGTACCTTTGCACCCGGTTTTCGGGGATGCCGCACAACGGGGGCATCCGACCGACCGCACACCTATATTTATATAATACACTTATGATGATGAAAAAACTGACATGGGTCTTCCTCCTGCTGTATGGGGGGACGGCGTGGGCACAGCACCCCATGACGATAGACCAACTGTTCCAAAGGGTGGAGGAGCACAGCAAGACCCTCCACACCGGAAAGACGCAGGCGGAGGCCGCCGCCGTCGGTGTTGAGGCCGCCAAGAGCAAGCGGCTGCCCGACATCGACGCGGCACTCTCGTTCAGCTACATCGGCAACGCCCTGCTCACCGACCGCGACTTCTCCAACGCCAGGGGACTCCGCTCGCCCCACTACGGCAACACGTTCACCCTGCAGGCCACCCAGACCGTCTACGCCGGAGGAGCCGTCAACGCCGGAATCCGGCTGGCCGAACTGACCCGGCGGCAGGCCGAGGCCGCCGTGCGCCTCACGCGGCAACAGGTGCGCTTCATGGCACTGGGGCAGTATCTGGACCTCTTCAAGACCGACAACCAAATCCGGGTGTACGAGCGGAACATACAGCTCACCCGGCAGCTCCTGGCCGACATCGGCGAGCGGCAACGTCAGGGAATGGCTCTGAAAAACGACATCACGCGCTACGAACTGCAGATGGAGACGCTGAAACTCGGACTGACCGCCCTGCGCAACAGCCGCAGCATCCTCAACCACCAGCTCTGCAACACCCTGGGACTGCCGCAGGACGAAGACATACAGCCCGACACGACCGTCGCCGACGGCACCTACGGACAGGACGGCGAAGCCTACTGGCAGGCCGCCGGCACCCTGCACTCGCCCCTGTTGGAACAGAGTGCCAACGCGGTCAGAATGGCCGAACAGCAGGAGAAAATCGCCAAAAGCGACCGGCTGCCCAAGGTGGCGCTGGTGGCGGCGGAAAATTTCGACGGCCCCATCACCTTCGAACTGCCGCCCATTGACAAGAACCTCAACGTCTGGTACGTCGGGGTCGGCGTGAAATACAGTCTCAGCTCGCTGTTCAAGAGCAACAAGCGCATCCGGCAGGCCGCCGTCGAAACCCGGCAGGCCAAGGCGGCGCACGCCGTGCAGGGCGAACAGCTGGACAACAGCATACAGGCCGCCTACGTGAACTACCGGCAGACCTACGTCGAACTGGAAACGCAGCGCAAGAGCGTGGAACTGGCCCGGCAGAACTACGACGTGATGAACGCCCGCTACCTCAGCCAACTGGCGCTCGTCACCGACATGGTGGACGCTTCCAACCTCCGCCTCGACGCCGAACTGAAGGAGGTCGACGCACGCATCAACATCGTCTATGCCTACTACCGCATGAAATACGTAGCCGGCGAACTCTAACTCAACACTCAACATTCAACACTCAACACTCAACATTCAACACTCAACATTAAAATAAGGATGAACAGAAAACAACTCAAGAGAACATACAACGCCGCCGTCATTCTGTTGCTCGCAGGGGCAGCCCTGTGGTGCTTTTCACAGATTTTCCACGGCAACGGCGTGGAGTACACCGACGACGCACAGGTGAACCGCCACATCACGCCCGTCAACACCCGCGTGCAGGGCTTCATCAAGGAGATACGCTTCGCCGATTTCCAACACGTGAAGAAGGGCGACACGCTCGTCATCATCGACGATGCGGAGTTCCGCCTGCAGGTGGCACAGGCCGAGGCGGCGCTGCAAGGCTCACAGTCTGGCTCGTCGGTGGTGACGGCCAGCATGGGCACCACGCGGAGCGACGTGCAGACCGCATCGGCAGGCATCGAGGAAGCCCGCGTCGACATGATGAACGCCAAACAGGACTTCGACCGCTTCGCCGCACTGATGGAGAAGGGAGCCGTCACCCGGCAACAGTACGACAACGCCAGTGCACGCTATCTCGGGGCAAAGGCACGCTACGAACAGGCCAACAGCCGCCGGCAGAGCACTGCGTCCATGCACCGGGTGCAGACCCACCAGCTGGACGGCTCGAAGGCCGGGGAGAACGTGGCCGAGGCGCAGCTCAACCTGGCCCGGCTGAACCTCTCCTACACCGTCATCGTGGCGGCCTGCGACGGCACCATGGGCCACAAGGACATCCACGAGGGACAACTGGTGCAGCCCGGACAGATGCTGGCGCGCATCGTGGACGACCATGACGTATGGGTGGTGGCCAACTACCGCGAGACGCAGATGGACGGCATTGCGGTGGGCAACAGCGTGGAGTTCGAGGCCGACGCCGTCCCCGGCGTGGTGTTCCGCGGCAGGGTGGAGTCCGTCTCTGCCGCCGCAGGCAATGCCTACTCCATGATTCCCGTGGACAACGCCACCGGCAATTTCGTCAAGGTGGAGCAGCGCGTCCCCGTGCGCATCGTACTGACCCCGGACAACGACAAGGCACAGGTGGCCCTGCTGCGCGCAGGACTCAACGTGGAGACCAAGGTAAACAGGAAGTGACATGGCCGGACCTCCAATGCTTCAGGGACCGTTCCGCGTCCCTTCGTTCAACGCCTATGTGCCGCGCCGCCTCCAGCCGTGGATCTACCTGCTCTTCGCCTTCATCTTCCAGTTGTCCGGAGGAATCTACGGCGGAGCGGTAAGCCACGTCGCAGGGGAATACAGCCTGATGAGGGAAGATGTCCTCATGGTCGTCATGTGCAACGTGGTGGGAGTGGCCATGCCCTTCCCGCTGCTCTTCCGTCTCAAGTTCCGCTTCGCCAACCGCCGCCTGCTCCTCACCGCCGCGCTGGCGGTGGCCGCCTGCGACCTGCTCATCGTCCGCACGGACTCCCTCCCCGTGATGTGCGCCCTCGCATACGTCGCAGGATTCTTCAAGCTCTGCGGGACGTTCGAGTGTATGTCCAACATCCAGTTGTGGATAACCCCCAAGCGCGACTTCACCGTATTCTTCCCGTTGCTCTACTGCATCGTGTTGGGAAATATGTTGCTCTCGCCCTGGCTCACCGAACATCTGGTCTACGTCTGTCAGGACTGGCGCGCCGTCAACTACGTCATGGCGGGGGTGCTGCTCACCGTAGCCCTCGTCGTCTACGTCACCACGCACGATTTCATGTTCATGAAGCCCATCCCCTTCATCAGTGTCGACTGGTTGGGCTGCCTGCTCTGGTCGGTATTGATGCTGGAGTTCATCTTTTTCTTCAACTACGGCGAATACTACAACTGGCTGGACTCCGCCGTGATGCGCACGGACATCCTGATCTTCGCCGTCACGGCCTACTGCTGCATACAGCGGATGCGGCACATACGCCACCCCTACATCGCCCTCGAAGCGTGGAAATACAAACGGCTCGTGCCGCTGCTCGTCCTCTTCGCCTTCGTGGAGTTTATGGGCAGCACGCCCAAGGTGCTGCAGACCGCCCTTACAGGCCGTGTGCTGCACTTCGGTCTCTTCACCACCAACCGGCTCAACTTCGTGGAGTGGACGGGAGCCATCGCCGGATGCCTCTTCTGTCTCTACTGGTGCAAGGTGCTGCGGTACAAGTACACCCGCCTGCTCACGCTCGGCGTGGCGGCCATGGGGGCCTATCCGGTCATCATGTATTTCCTCGTCGCCCCCGGCCTGCCCCTGGAATACCTCTATCTGCCCACCTTCCTGCGCGCTTTCGGCAATGCCATCTTCTTCTGTATGCTCACCGTGTATCTGGAGGAAGTGATGCCGTTCCAGCACTTCTTCATGGGAATGACCATGGTCGGACTGATACGCAACGGAACCGTCGCCACCATGTGCTCCGGACTCTATGGGCTTGCCCTGCGTTGGCAGACGACGGACAACATGGTGCGCGGCTTGCCATACGATGCGGCCGGACTGCTCATGATCAGCGTGCGCCAGCTCTACGGCTTCACCAGTGTCATTGCCGTGGCGGTGCTCCTCATCTTCATCGTCTGGGACATACAGCCCGTGCGCAGCACCCTGCGGAAAATGCCCTTCTGGAACGTCGTCGGACGCAAACTGAAACGGGCGTACAAGCACGGGGAGTAATCCTCCCCACGGACAAGGAAAGGACAAAAGAAGAAGGGCACACACCGCGCGGTGTGTGCCCTTCCTTTTCGTATGCTTAATGTTTGATTTACAGACTTTATTCCTCTGTAGCAGCCTCTTCGGCGGGAGCCTCGACAGCAGGAGCCTCTTCGGCAGGAGCCTCCTCAACAGCGGGAGCCTCCTCCACGGCAGGAGCAGCCTCCTCGGCCTTCTTCTCTGCTACGGGAGCCTCGGGAACCACCTTGACGGGGATGGCAATCTCAACCTCCTTGTGGAAGTGGACTGTGGCAACATAGTCGCCCACCATCTTGGCGTCGCGCATGGTGATGATCTTGCGGTCGATGTCGTGGCCCAGCTTCTTCAGCTCTTCTGCCACGATGTTGGCGTTGACGGAACCGTAGAGCTGACCGGTGGCACTCACCTTGGCGGCAATGGTCAGAGCCACGTCCTTGATGGCCTCACCCTTCTTCTCGGCCTCGGCCTTCAGCACGGCCAGCTTGTGGGCCTGCTGCTTGAGGTTCTCGGCGAGAATCTTCTTGGCGGAGGGAGACGCGATGACACCCTTGCCCTGGGGAATCAGATAGTTGCGGCCGTAGCCCGACTTCACATTCACAATATCGTTCTTGTATCCAAGACCGATAATATCTTCTTTCAGTATAATTTCCATATTGTCGTTGTCCTCCTTATTTATTTCATCAGGTCAGTTACGTAAGGAAGCAGTGCAATCTGGCGGGCACGCTTGACAGCCTGGGCCACACGGCGCTGGTATTTCAGCGAAGTACCGGTGATGCGGCGCGGCAGAATCTTACCCTGCTCGTTCAGGAACTTCTTCAGGAACTCGGGGTCTTTGTAGTCAATGTACTTGATGCCGCTCTTCTTGAAACGGCAATACTTCTTCTTCTTGGTGTCGATAGAAGGAGCGGTCAAATAACGGATTTCTGATTGTTCTGCCATAACTTAAGCCTCCTCTTTTTTTCCGGTTTTGTTGCGACGCTTCTCGGCGTATGCGATGGCGTACTTTTCGAGTTTGACGGTCTGGAAACGGATCACTTTCTCGTCGCGACGGAAAGCGGTTTCCAGCGTGTTGATCACTGTAGGCTCTGCCTTGAATTCCAGCAGGTAGTAGAAACCCGTGGATTTCTTCTGAATGGCATAAGCCATCTTCTTCATGCCCCAGGCCTCTTCGTTCACGATCTCTGCACCGTTGTCGGTGAGGAGCTTGGTGAATTTAGCGACCGTTTCCTTTGTCTGGTCGTCAGACAAAACGGGAGTCAAAATGAAAACGGTTTCGTAATGATTCATCATGTTTTTATTAAATGTTGTATCAAAAAAAATAGTTTTTGCAAAAATGCGGGTGCAAAGGTACTGTTTTTTCTGCGAATACCATCACGTTTAACCGATTATTTTGTATCTTTGCACCGTATTTTAACGGTTTGACCCCCGAAAATCCCATTTTCCATGGAAAAGAAATGTGTCACATCGGGCATTCTGCTCATTCTGGCCGGCGCACTGGTGCTGGCTGCTGCCTACGCCCTGCACCGCACGACCAATGCCCTGCTGGCCACCGGACTGGGACTTATCCTTGCCGGCGTGGCCCTGTACGTCGGCGGCATCAAGCACGGCGGACGCTACTGAGCGCACACCACACGCGCCACCTGACGGGCAATCTGCGCCATTCCCTTCTGCGAGGGGTGTCCCCACTGCTTGTCGATTCCCTCCAACTGGATGGTTTTCACGCCGTAATGGTCGCTGATGGCCTTCATGGACGAGGTCACCTCGTCCGACAGTCCGTCGTTGATGATGACGTACAGCTCCGTGCCGGGGTAACGCTTCTGGAGACCGTCGAGCAGGCAGGCCATGGCCGGACGGAACCGGTAGAGGTCCTGCGGCTGCCACGCGCCGTACTGATAAGTGCCTACGGGCGACTTGGCCCAACTGTCGTTGGTGCCGCCGAAGACGAGGATGATGTCGGGCGCGCCGAGATCTGTCAGCCGCGTCACGAACGATCGGTCAGTGTAGTCTGCGCCCTCATAGCCGGTGAAGCAGACGGTGGCTCCGGAAAAGGAGTTGTTGCGGCAGAGGCGAAGCCCGTTGTCGCGGATGAGCTGATGCCACCAGAGTTGCGTCACGTCCTGCACGTCGTTGTTCTTCACGTCGGGCTGCGGATACCACACCGCGTTGGTGTCGGGCTGGACAAACCCACGGAACGTGCTGTAAGAGTCGCCGAGGATGGAGACGGATCGTTTCGACTGGGCCGCGGCAACCGCACCGCAGCAGACCAGCAGGGCCAGAGCCAGGAGTTGTTTTGCTTTCATGATGGTTTGTTTTACGTCAGTGATGTTCTTGTTTTTCCCTGCCCGGAGAAATCTTTTTTCCTGCCGGGAGAAAAATTTCTCTCTGCCCGGAGAGATGGAAAAAGCCCACTGAATCTCCTTCAATGGGCTTTCCGTCTTTTTGCTTTTCAGCGGTGCGTACGAGACTCGAACTCGTGACCTCCTGCGTGACAGGCAGGCATTCTA
>CAVJNH010000097.1:2350-8481 GCA_963651005.1 Oscillibacter sp. MSJ-31 | reverse complement strand
ATCACGCTCTTGGGCACGTCCTCGCCGGTAAAGGTCATCTTCGCCAAGGCGATGATTTCCTCTATCGTCCACTTGCCTGTGTGGTTCAGCTCTTTCTTCACCTGATAGCGCACGCCCTCGGTGAAGTAGATTGTCTGTGCGCCCACCTCGGGGGTCTGCACCGACATCTTGCCCTTGCGGCCAGCGTAGAGTGTGCGGTTGCCGCGCACCTTGAAGTTGGTGATAGCTGCTTCTGCAATCACGGCCTTGCCGAACGGTATCTTCTTCTTCTGAGCCTCGTAGTAGTCAGATACAATCTGGTTCATACCGCGCTTCTGCAGGTACACAGTTGTACCCTGCGGCACAATGAGGTCGGGGTCTACTTTCTTCTGCGTCTCGTAGAGGGCGTTGGAAAGGATGATGAGGGTTGCTCCTGCCGGTATGTCGGGGGTGGTGCAGCTCTCGTCAGTGCTGTTGGCCTTAGGACCGTTCACCGCACGCACAATCGGGTTGTTTGTGGTGGGGTCTTGGCCTGTCACAAAGAGCATCAGGTCTTTGCCCGGGGTCTTGGTCTTGCCGTCCTCGGCGTAGCCGTCCACGCCTTTCACAAGCAGAGTGCCGTAAGGTCTTGGTATCTCTGCGTCGTTGGCCAGCAACGGCAGCACAAACTGCTTGGCTGTCCCTGCGGTCACCTTGGTTGTCGTGGTCACGCATGAGCGTGGCTCGTCAATCATGTAGTGTTCCACTTCGGGCGAGTTCACCTTTACCTTTCTCGCTTTCAGCATAAGCTGCATGAGAGGGGTGTCGTCACTCTTGAACTTGTAGAGCTCCTGGTCAAGGTCGCTCTGAATAAGGTTGCCCGGACCTACACCGCCTGTCGCGCTTGCAACGCCGCTGACGGTGGTTGGTGCTCCCGGCACTTGGCTCTGCACTCCAGCTGTGCCGGGTGCAGGGGTAGTGGTTGTCGTTCCACTTACTTGTACGGTTTCTCCGTCCATGTCTTGAAATTTTGGTTTGTTATTAATGTTATTTGCTATCGGTCTGTACGAGGTTGCCGGGGGCTATACCGCCTGTCGCCCTCGCGAGATTGCTCACTGATGCCATCGCACCCGGCACTTGGGTGCGTAGCCCTGCACTGCCTTTGGTGGGATTTAGCCTCTTTCCCTCTGGGGGGAACTTCACCACTTCGCCTTTCATGGGCTACATGGCTTCGTTGGCGAGGTCGAATATGCTCTGGGCGTTCCTCTGATGGCTTGGCGCGTTTCCGTTCTTGCCGTTCAGCGGTGCGGTGCCGTCGCTCTTATCGCGCTTGCGCAGTCCCTCGACAATCTTGTCGTTGCGTCCTGCCACACGTCCCTCTTCGCCGGCGTTGGCCACGTCTGTGTCGTGGTTGATGGCGTTGACGAACAGTTCCAACGTCTCGCGTGAGAACTTGCCCATCACACCGTCACGCACCACGCCTATCATGGCGGCGGCCACAGCGTCTATCTGCTCGTCGGTCATGCCGCGCTCCTCTTGGAACTGGCGCAGTGTTTCGAGGGTGGTGTCCATGTTCTTTTCATACTCCTCGTCCAACTGCTTCGACTTGGCCACACGCTCCACATACTCTTTGTTGGCCTCGGCGAGTTTGTCCTGCATCTCGGGATTGTCAAGCAGGTCTTGTATCTCCAGGCCAAAGTGCTTCACAAGTCCTATGTAGGGGTCTGCACCGTTGTGCATGTCGGCAAGGAACTGTGCGCTCTTCGGGTCGGCGGCGAACATGTCCGACATGGCTTTCTCCTTGTTCTTGTAGTCGTCAAGGTCATGCTCGTATTGGTCGTAATCGTCGGAAATCTGACCGTAGATTTCTTCGTCGTCCTCGAATTTCTTGTCGGGATATTTCTTCCGCAGGCGTTCCAACTGTTGGTCGCGTCTGCTCTTAACTCCGTTGTTTTCAGCCATTTTGTTAATATCTGATGGTTTGTCTTTTGTCGTATGCAAAAATAACCATATAGAAAGCACTCTCACTTTTAACTTTTGTGACTCGTTTCAAGTAACTTTGTATGAGACTGATAGAATTAATGTTTATGAAGTATTTTGGCAGCATATTGGACTTTACACGTGAGCGCAACGCCGACCTAATGAGGGTCTACCGTGCGCGGCTTGCCGAGGCGAGCGTCATCGTCATGCCGGTTATCTTTGAGTTGGTTGCTGAGTCGCCGGCCTCACGCTTTTGGGTGAGCGAGGAAAGGGCGGCTGTTGTCATCTCCGCGATGGAGGCTGGCAAACCCATGCCGCGCATGCGTGACAACAAACGGGAGATGTTCTGCGAGATATACCGTCGCTATCTCATCATGCGTGAGAACTGCCCCGGTAAGTCCGTCTATGAACTGGTCACCAAGATTGTGAACCAACCTGCGCCAAAATTCTATCTCACGCCTCGCACAGCCGGGGAATTGATTTACCGCATAAGAAATGGATGGTATGACAGCCAACACGACAGATACAGAGATTGCCAAACTGCTTGCGGAGAATGACCGGCGCAACGAGGTGATGTTCGCCAAGTTCGACCCTGTTACTGGTGAGGGATCCATCGGCGAGCGTGTCCGTGTCTGTATCTCCGATTTCGCCATTCCTGTGCAGTGGCTGCCTGTGGAGATGATGAAGATACCGTTGGTCAAAAAACTTGTAAAGGCTGGCTCAATAGACAGCTTCCTTTCTTCTGTTCTCCACGTCGAGCCTAACCACGACGACTATATAAAGGTGTCGCGCACGCTCATACGCCTGCGCTTCAAACACGACTTCCCCTTTTGGACGGCCACGCTCGTCTACATCCACAACAAGGATGCCGGCAAGGACGTGCTCTTCCGCCTTTGGTATCCGCAGCGCATCCTCGTATCACGCTTTGAGGAGAAGCGCAAGGCTGGGTTGCCCATACGTCTCATCCTCTTGAAGGCTCGCCAGTGGGGTGGCTCTACCACCACGCAGCTCTACATGGCGTGGCTCCAGTTCTTCCATAAAAAGGGTCTCAACTCGCTCATCATAGCCCACCAAGGCACTGCTTCCGACGAAATAAAGGATATGTTCGACCTTATGATTAAGCGGCATCCAGTGGAGTTCCTCCACAAGCTCGGCGACGCTTATTCGGAAGACGAACCGAAACTTGTCGGGGTAGGCAAGTCGGGGTCTACCCACCGTGTGCCGCAGCGCGACTGCAAAATCAAGGTGGGCACTGCCGAGCGTCCCAATGGTTGCCGTGGCGGTGCTTACTCACTGGTGCATCTCTCCGAGGTGGGACTGTGGCAGAAAACCGATGGCAAGTCGCCCGAGGACATCGTGCGCTCCGCTTGCTCGGGTATCCTCGCACGCCCTTACACCATGATTGTCATGGAGAGCACCGCCAACGGCACAGGCAACTTCTTCCACACGGAATACACTGCCGCTGCCGACCCGAAGGTCAAGTCGCAGTATGAGGCTCTCTTCATCGCATGGTTTCAGATTGAGCATTACTCGCGTCAGTTCAATTCCTCAGAAGAACTCCGTGCCTTTGCCAAGCGGCTTTGGGACAACCGCGACAACGCCTACACTCCGTCCAACCGTGAGGAGAGCGGACGCTATCTGTGGTCGCTATGGGAAAAGGGGGCTTCGCTCGAAGCCATCAACTGGTATATATATGAGCGTGCCGGCAAGAACGACTTCGCCGTCATGGCTTCGGAGTATCCCTCCGACGATGTGGAGGCGTTTGTACATTCGGGTACGATGGTGTTCGACAAATACCTCGTCAAGCGATTTGAGCCGTTCTGCCGTGAGCCGAAGTACATCGGCGAGGTCTACGCCGACGCTGACGAGGGCGAGGATGCACTTGCCAACATCCGCTTCCGTGAAGACCGCCAGGGTCTGCTCTCCGTTTGGGCCAAGCCCGAGACGTTCGACGACTACGAGGTTTCGGACCGCTACCTCACCGTGGTCGACGTGGGCGGACGCTCCAACAAGGCCGACTGGTCGGTCATCGTCGTGTTCGACCGTCTCAGCATGATTGACGGCAGCGAACCTCCGTCGGTCGTGGCGCAGTGGTACGGCCATTGCGACATCGACCGTCTCGCGTGGCGTGCGGCGCAGATTGCGGCCTACTACAACGACTCGCTGTTGGTCATAGAGAGCAACACCCTGGAGACGCACGACAAGGAGCGGCAGGTGGAGGGCGGCGACCAGTCGCAATACATCCTCAACCAGATTTCCGACATCTATCCCAATCTCTACGCTCGCAAGCAGTCGGAGGACGAGATACGTGAGGGACTGCCGCGCAAGTATGGCTTCCACACCAATGTGGCCACCAAACCGATGATTATCTCCACCTTGGTAAAGGTAATCCGTGAGCGGCTATATATCGAGAGGGACAAACGCTGTCTTGACGAATACAACACCTATGAGCGCAAGAAAAACGGTGCTTACGGCGCAATCGTGGGCAAGCACGACGACTTGCTTATGACCCGAGCCATCGGACTGCACATCTGCTACCGTGAGATGGACATGCCCGAATTTGTGCCAAAGACAAGCAGGGTGCTCAAAAAAGACAGAAGCCCCGTTTCCGAGGCTTCCATCTGACGATCCAAATGTACATTATCAAATCGTACCAAGTTATTTTTTTAACCGTTACTAAGCATCTGTTGCGCTTGGTTCACAGCTTCCATGTTCGCACCCTGTTGCGCCTGTTGGGCGAGTTCCGGCGACAGACCGTCGGGCACCTGACCTTGCTGCAACTGCTCCCTCTGCGACTTGATGCTCTGCAACAGCTCGTCGGCAAAGGGAAACTCTCCGTGCTCCAACAGCTGCTCCACGCTGATGGCCTTGGCTTGCCACAGCTGCATGAGCATGTCGTTGGTCATGGCACGGTAGGCCGGAGTGGCGGTGCTCTCCACAATGCTCAGGTCAAACTCCACGTCGCGTATCTTCTTCGGGTCATATTCCACAATGGTGGAGTTCTTGCCGGCAATGTTGAACACACGCGGTGTGTCGTAGAACTGCTGAATGTTCTTCACGTCCTTGTAGGCTCCGTCGCGAACGAATGCCGAGAACGTGTCGAGCAAGTCCAAGAGCGACGTGGTGGCGTTCTGCGCCTGTTGGTTGTATAGGCTCGCCGACATGCCCGAATAGCCGGGCTTGCCCTGCAACGCTCCGTTCACGCCCGATATGTCCTCGAAGAATTTCAGCTGCATGTTTAGCAGTTCCGATATGCCTATCTGCGTGCAGTTGTTGGCTATCTGTTGGGGTAGGGCAGTGCCGCTCTTGGGCTGACGTATCATGATGATGCCGTTGAACCGCGCCCACTCGTCGGCCACGTCTTCCATGGACATGCCCTTGGGCAGACACTCCTCGGGAAAGAGTAGCACACCCTTGGCCGAGGCACGCATTATCCAGTCGTACATCGTAATCAGGCGGTTGGTGTAGCGCTGCTGGTCTATCACATTGCTCACAAAAGAGTGTATCTCCCCATCGATAAATGGATATGCCTTGAACACATAGGGGTGACTCCTGTGCTCGTAGGGCGTTTCGCCCTCCTCCAGTATGTCGCCGAACGGAGTGAGCATGTAGTAGTACCAGTAGGAGTCCATGAACCACTCGTAGCGTATCAGCGGCACCTCCTCCTCGCTCATGCCCAACTCGCGTGCCTGTTGCATGCGCTTGGCGTTCTCGTCGAGCACCAGTTCGCGGAAGTCCTCCACGTCCACCTTAAACACGTCGCCGTTGTTCACGTCGTGACACCTCACCCTGGCCTTGCTCTCCTTGCGCCACACCTCTATCACACGGCAGCGGCTCTGGTCGTAGGGCACAAGGAAGTCGTAGTAGCCCTGTAGAGGATAGCCGAAGTTGTCATACATCGCACTGAGGTATGACTTGTCCTTGGCAAACCTGTATATCTCAGCCAACCGTTCATAGTCGGCCGCACCGTGGGCGAAGCGTCCGCAGAGGTCCTCAAACGAAACGTCGTGTATCTCGCCCACGCAGTTGCAGTCCCAACCGCGAAAGTCCCTCATGTTGTTGTCAATGAAAAAGTTGTTGGGCTGCACATAGTCGGTCCAGCAGTCCAGCTTGTTTTCACGCCATCCGTACCACTTCCGCTGCACCACAAAGCCCGATATAAGGAACTCCTCCATGCACCGGGCGTTTATCTC
>CAVJNH010000097.1:0-1557 GCA_963651005.1 Oscillibacter sp. MSJ-31 | reverse complement strand
TTTCAGCTTCGACAGCTCGGTCTGCTGCTTGGCCACCTCGTCATAGGCCGACAGCAACCGCCTGGTCTCCTCGGTCTGAACCCTGTCGTCAAGCTTCTCCTTGGCCTGGGTCAGCGCACGGTTTTCGTGCTTCTGCTTCACACTGTCACGCTTCTCCTCTGTGTATGCCCATCCAGTAAGCGGCGCATTGCGGTGCAGCTTGTATTCGGCATACCGCTCGGCTATCTCGGATGGTGTCATCTTGCTCGCCTCCTTTGCGGTCATGTCCAACTCGTCAAAGTACATCTTGTCGATTTGGCTCTGCGGACAGTTGATGATGCGTGCGATGAGCAAGGCGCACTCGCGTGAGGCTTGTGCGTCGCCTCTGCAGAAGTCCATGATGGCCACCACCGCATCGGTCAGCGATTGCGGATTGACTCCCACGCCCGACTGTACAAGCAGATTGACAACATCGTTCATTGCGGCCACCTTGTCTTTAGGCAACTTCTGGAGAATGGTGGCGATGTCGCTGGCCAACGGCATGTCCTTTTCAAGATAGTTCAGGTTCATATCGCCGTTGAGCCACATTTCCCCTGCCATACTCATCACGTCGCCGCCGGTCAGTCCCTCGATGCTGCCAAACATGGAGTGGTTGAATATGTCGTCCCAATCCTTGCCCTTTTCGTCCTTGTCATCGCCGAAGATGAGATACGGTACGTATGCGCCCAAGTTCCAAGCGAACTGCAATATGTATCCGAAAACGGCTATTCTCGCTATGTCGTGGAGCAAAGCCCTGCGGTATTCGCTCTTGGCGTTAGCGTCGGCCTTGTCGGGGTCTATGCCGTCTCTGCGCATTTGTTTGGCCATGAACTCCTCGCTCAATCCCTTGTAGCCGGGTTCAAGACGGTGCTTCATGTTGCGTAGGGCGTCATACAGCTGGCGTGTGTACGACATGGATGAGTTGCGGAACACAGTGAACAGCACGCTCAACCATGAACGGTCTACCTGCATGGTGGACAGGAATGCGCTCTCGCTCGACTGCTGCGTCTGGTTGAACAGGATTGTAGCGTCTTGCTTGGCTCGCTTCTCCGCAGTCTCCTCGTCATAGCCATAGCGCAGATACTTTTTCTTCTTGGTTCTGTACATGGCTTCCGTACCGATGGCCACAGTAACTGCGTCTACAAAGGCGTTGGGCGACATACCGATGCGTGAGGCTATCTCCACAACGCGGTTCTGCCACATCTTCCAGTCCATCTCGCTCTTCATCAGTCGTGGGTCTCCTGCCATGCGGCTCTTCCAGCGCTTCTCAAACAATGGAAGGTTTTCCATACACCATTTCCATGCGCCTATCGGGTTGGCGATGTTGGCGGCAAGGTATATCGGATTGCTGTCCGAAAGGTAGGCCGGCATGGAGAGAAACTGCTTCAAGGCGGTGAACACACGGAAGCTCACCTTGGCTGCCGTTACGCCCTTGGCGAAGTTCACCGCTGCCTTGTCGAGGGCTGCAATGGGCGGACGATAGGCTCCTGCGGCCATGCTGCACACGTTGCGGAAGTTGTTCCACAAGGTCTTGCCGCC
>CAVJNH010000096.1:0-8816 GCA_963651005.1 Oscillibacter sp. MSJ-31 | reverse complement strand
AACCGCCAAATTTATTTGCCTTTTTGGTGATTTATTCGTAATTTAGCGGCGTGAAACGCTAAACAATCAAGATTATGGCAGAAGTTGTCAACAAATATCCGGTTGGAATACAGACCTTTGAGAAGATTCGGGAGGGGCACTATCTCTATGTGGACAAGACGAAATACATCGTGGACTTCCGCAAGAAACAGATGAGCTACGTCTTTCTGAGCCGCCCGAGGCGGTTCGGCAAGTCGCTGTTCGTCTCCACACTGCAAGCCTACTTTGAGGGGCGCAAGGAACTCTTCGAGGGACTGGCCATTGCCGACTACGAGAAAGAGTGGGTGAAACACCCCGTCTTGCATTTCGACATGAGCGGTGGCAAGCACATGGAGAAGGAGGAGTTGGAACGATACTTGTCAGACCTACTCGACGAGCAGGAGGCTGTCTTCGGTTACAAGAGCGAGAAAGTGGATGCCAACATTCGTCTGAAGGATTTGGTAAAGTGCGCCTATGAACAGACAGGGCAGAAAGTGGTGGTGCTCATCGACGAGTACGATGCGCCGCTCTTGGACGTGGTGCATGAGGAGACGCAGTTGCCTGTGCTCCGCAATGTGATGCGCAATTTCTACAGTCCCCTGAAGAAGCTCGACCCCTGTTTGGAGTTTACTTTCCTCACGGGCATCACGAAATTCTCGCAACTGAGCATCTTCAGCGAGCTGAACAATATCAAGAACATCTCCATGGACGAGCCTTATGCCGGCATCTGCGGCATCACCGAGGACGAACTGCTCACGCAGATGAGCACCGATATTGACCTGCTGGCTGACAAGCTGAAACTGAGCCGTGAGAACACCGTCCAAGAGTTGAAAAACCATTACGACGGCTACCACTTCACATGGCCCTCGCCCGATGTGTTCAACCCGTTCAGTCTGCTGAACTGCTTCGCTGACGGCAAGCTGGACGACTACTGGTTCGGTTCGGGCACACCCACCTACCTCCTCAACATGATGCGGAAGTATGACTTCCTGCCGACCGACTTGGGCGAGAATGTGTGGGCAGGGGCGAGTGACTTCGATGCAGCCACGGAGACCATGACCACCATCATGCCGCTGCTCTACCAGAGCGGCTACATGACCATCAAGGACTATGACGAGGACAGCAGGCTCTACGAACTGGCAATTCCGAACAACGAGATACGGGTGGGGCTGTTCGGTTCTCTCCTGCCCCATTACCTTGACCGCAACTCGGCGAAGGGTAATACGGCCATAGCCCGAATGTCGGTATTGATCCGCCAGAACAAGATGGAGGAGGGGCTGCAGCTGCTCGCCGACTTTCTGGAGACCGTGCCCTATTGTGACAACACCCATTACGAGGGGCATTGGCAGCAGACGCTCTACATCATGTTTGCCCTGCTCACCCACTACCGCATCCTCGTGGAGCCGCACACAGCGAAGGGTCGCATTGACCTCACCCTGGAAACGGCAACGACCATCTACGTGATGGAGCTGAAGTTCAACAAGAGCGCGGAGGAAGCCTTGGCACAGATTGAGGCCAAACACTACGCCGATGCCTTCAAGATGAAGAACAAGCCCGTGGTGAAGGTGGGGCTGAACTTCGCGCTGAAGGACGGCGTGAACACATTGGAGTGGAAGATTGCTAATCATTCTTAGTCTGATTTTTCAAACACGGGGCTCACTCTAACGGAATTAACTCTAAGGCTGGTGCCGTGAGAGTGTGTGACGGAAGAGTTTTCTCTCCCCCCATTTCTCCAAGCTCTTTCCCTCGCCTTACCCAAGCTCTACCCAAGCCCAAAAGAGCCTTTGGGTATGGCTAGGAGCAGAGTGCTTGCTTTCTGGTTGCTTTCTGATACGAGGCTAAGCCTGCTCTAAGGGGTGCAAGTTCCGAGTCAGCCCTTGACCCTTCCATGGACTCTTCCTTGCTCCAGTTTTTCGGAAAAGTGTAGTTTTTGCTTGGCCATTTCGCAGGAAAAGTGTATTTTTGTAGTCGTAAAATCGTAGGAAAAGTGTTGTTATGCTGTATAGGAAGATAGAAAAGTATATCGTAAATCATTTGCAGTCAGCATCTGACAAGATACTGATTGTGGATGGTGCACGGCAAATAGGCAAGTCTTACATCATTAGGGAAGTAGGCAAGAGGCTGTATCCTCATTTTATCGAACTCAACATGGAGGTGGACAAGTTGGGAAACGGCATTTTTGCCAACGCCAGGACGGTGGATGATTTCTATCTTGCACTGAGCACCGTGGCAGGTGACAGGATGAAGGACAAGGCCAGCACCTTGGTGTTCATTGACGAGATACAGGCTTACGACCATCTGTTGACCCTGCTCAAATTCCTGCGTGAAGACGACCGGTTTACCTACATCTGTAGCGGTTCCCTGTTGGGCGTGACCTTGAAGTCCACCTCTTCCGTACCGCTTGGAAGTATAGAAATCAAGCACATGTACCCGTTGGACTTCGAGGAGTTTCTCATTGCCAACGGAGTGGGCGAACTGGTACTGGACACGATGCGGAGGAAGTTTGAGGCTCGGGAGTCCATGCCCGATGCCATCCACAACAGGTTGCTCGACCTTTTCAGGAAATACCTGTTGGTGGGTGGACTGCCCGATGCGGTCAATGAGTTTGTCACGACCAAAAACATCGCTGCAATCCGCACCATACAGAACGAAATCCGCCACCTCTATGGGGTGGATGCCGCCCGTTATGAAGAGGCGCACTCCCGACTGAAGATACAGCGCATTTACAGCATGGTGCCTTCCAACTTGGAGAACAAGAAAAAGCGGGTCGTGGCAAAGGATATCGAGGACAAGAAAGGAAAGCGGATGGGTGACTATGCTGAGGAGTTTGACTATTTGATTTCCTCGGGTATCACCCTTGAAGTAAAAGCCATCAGCAAACCCTGTTTCCCACTCATAGCGAGTTGCGGAAAGAATCTGCTGAAGCTCTATATGAATGATGTAGGTCTGTTGACCGGCATCTTCTTTGGCACAAACATCCGGGCTGTGATGGACGATGTGGCAAGCATCAACCTCGGCTCTGTCTACGAGACCGTGGTGGCACAGGAACTGAGGGCACACGGTTTCAACCTATACTATTATGACAACAAAAAAACGGGCGAGGTGGATTACCTCGTAGATGACATGGAACACCTTTCGGTTCTTCCCATTGAAATCAAGTCGGGCAAGGACTATCAAGTGCATAGTGCCCTTGACAAGTTCTTGCAGGTCAAGGAGTACAGCATCCACCAGGCCTTCGTGCTTTCCAACGCACAAAAGGTGGAGATAAAGGATGGCATCACCTATTTGCCTATATATTACATCATGTGTATCGTTTGACACGATAGATACTAAAAACTAAAAACAACGAAGTTATGATGAAGAAACAATCTTTTTTTGGTGGTTTTCCAACTTCTTCGTACCTTCGCGACAGAAAAACAAACTGGAACTGATACAGAAGATGGAAAATCCTTATGTGAAGCAATATCCCGAACTGATGTCGGGAAAGACCGTGCTCTATGTGCACGGCTTCGCCTCCAGCGGACAGTCGGGCACGGTGGCCCGGCTCCGCGAGGTGATGCCCAACGCCCGGGTGGTGGCTCCCGACCTGCCCCTGCATCCTGACGAGGCTCTGGCCTTGTTGCAGGAGCTGTGCCGGACGGAGCACCCCGACCTCATCATCGGCACGTCGATGGGGGCCATGTTCACCGAACGGCTCTACGGCTACGCCCGCATCTGCGTGAACCCCGCCCTACAGATGGGCGATACGATGAAGGCGCACAACATGATGGGGGCACAGACCTTCCAGAACCCGCGGCAGGACGGCGTGCAGGACTTCATCGTGACGAAGGCCATGGTGAAGGAATACAAGGACTGCTGCGACCACTGCTTCGAGGGCGTGACGGAGGCCGAGCAACCGCTGGTCTTTGGACTGTTCGGCGACGAGGACACGACGGTGGACTGCTACGCCGACTTCCACAGCCACTACCGTCAGGCACTGCATTTCCACGGCGAACACCGCATGAACGACAAGTCCTTCATGCACTCCGTGTTGCCCGTGATACGCTGGATTGACGACCGGCAGGAACACCGCGAACGCCCCATCATCTACATCGGTACGGAGACCCTCGCCGACGGCTACGGCAAGCCCACCAGTTCGATGGCCAAGGCCGTCCGTATGCTCATCGAACGCTATCAGGTATTCTTCGTGGCTCCCTCGCCCAGCAGCGACGTGGCAGAATACGCTGCCACGACCGACTGGCTGACGCAGCACGTGGGCGTTCCGGCGTGGGGGCACACCATCTTCACCGACTGGCGCAACCTGCTCTACGGCGACTACCTCATTGCCAAGGAGCCGACCGCCGACACCATGGCCACCCTGCTGGAATACGGCAGCGACACGTTCAAGACGTGGGAGGAGCTGATGGAATACTTCTCGCGTCTGGGCGGCCAGTAACCCCTACTCCTGTGCTTCGGGCAGCAAGACGACACCCTGCTGTTTTTTCCCGTCCATCATGATTTTCAGCGGTCGGTCAAAGCGCACGTGGCGCACGTGGGCCGTCTCTTCCACGGCAGGCATACGGTCGAGCACGTCTTTCCGGAACACGCCGTCGCCGTTGTAGGCGTTGATGTTGAAATAGCCCACGCCAAACGAGGTGAGGTTCTGGAAGAAATGGGTGCCCTGCGAGGGGTCTACATGATAGTTCTTCAACCCTTCCTCCACGATGACGCGCGCGGCGGAGATGTGCGGCCACTTGACGGGTATGCCGAGCCAATAGTCGCTCGACCCCCAGCGTCCCGGCCCTATCAGCACGTAGTTGCGCCCCTCGTCGAGGAAACGCCGGTTGATCTGCTCGATTTCGTCGGCGATGAGGGGATTGTCGGAAGCCGTGAAGTCGTCGCCGGCCTTGACATAGACCACGTCGGTGACATCCTCCGAAATGCCGTGTCCCAGCGAGTTGGACGACCGCAGCAGGCACTGTCCGTCGGCAATGGCGTTGAGGTCGGTGTCGAGCACCTGCTTGGAGTCGACAATGGGACGGATCTGCAGCAGGTAGAAGTCGCCGTCCATCTTCCCTTTCTCGCCGTTCTCCAGATTGCAGGCAAACTCGATTTCCACCGGGCGGCGCATCTCGTCGGCCCCGAACCGCTCCGACATCTGCAGCAGTTCCGGCAGTGGGAACACGCCGTGCTGCAGGACTCCGCAGAACGAGATGACCTTGCGTCCGCCCTCATAGATGCCGTCGCGGATGATCTGGTCGTTGGGGTCGAAAGTCGAGGCAATGCCGTTCAGCGCACCGTCCTTGTCGGCCTCCTTCACGCGGAGGTTCTTGATGTTGAAGCCGTCGTCCACCTGGAAATCGTCGCCCACGCGGCTCATGTCGAGGGCGTAGAAGCGGGTCTGCGTCTCGCGCAGTGCCGTCTCCATCTCCGAGGTCTGCAACACCTGTGCCGGATGGTAGGGCGACACGCGCAGCGTCTGTCCTCCGTCGACGATGTATTTGCCCAGTCCGAGAGCCAGCGAGGCAATGCCCTCCTCGGCTGTCTCGTCGCCGATGGGGTAGTAGTTGAGTGAACGGAGCACGCCGCTGAAGGTGGGATAGTAGCGGTCGCCGTGGGTTTTGCCCACCACCTCCTGCAGGATGACGGCCATCTTCTCCTGGTCAATCACGTTGGACGTGGCGGTCATGTAGGCTTTCGAGTCCTTGTAGTAGACCGAGGCATAGACCCCCTTGATGGCGCAGGCCAGCATACGGAGCATCTCGTACTTGTCGTCGAGATAGGGAATCATGTAGGTGCTGTAGATGCCGGCGAAGGGCTGGTAGTGGGAGTCCTCCAGCAGCGACGACGAGCGGATGGCGATGGGCGACTTCACGGCATCGAAGAACGTGAAGAAGTCGGCAATCAGCGCGTCCGGCAGTTGCGCCTTGAGGAAATGGCGCAGGATTTCCTCGTCGCTGGCGTCGCTGAGGGCGATGCCCCAGAGGTTGTTCTTGTCCATGAACTGGTCGAAGTAGTCGGTGCAGAGCACGACGGTCTTCGGAATCATAACGCGCGCGTTGGAGAACTGGTTGAGTTCCGGGTGCCGCTTGATGATGTTGTCGAGGAAGGCGAGGCCGCGCCCCTTGCCGCCCAGCGACCCCTCGCCGATGCGCGCGAAGTGGCTGTACGTGTCGAATTTCAGCCGGTCGAACACGGCCACCACGCCGATGTTCTTCATGTGGCGGTACTGGACGATGGCATCGAAGATGATCTGCCGGTGCGCGTCCACGTTCTGCAGCTTGTGCCACGTGACGTGTTTCAGGAAGGCCGACACGGGGAAGATGGCCCTGGCGCAGAGCCAGCGGCTCATGTGGTTGCGCGAGATGTGGTAGAGCATCGAGTCGTTCGGAATCTTGAAGATGTTGTCCTGCAGTTCCTTCAGCGATCGCACGCGGCACACCTCCTCGTGGGTCTTCGGGTCGCGGAAGATGAAGTCGCCGAAGCCCATGTGTTCCTCCAGAATCTGCCGCAGGTCCACGTTCATCTTCTTGCTGTTCTTGTCCACGAAGTCGAAGCCCTCGGCCTCGGCCTTCTCCCGGTTTCCGCTCTCGCTGCTCTGCAGGATCAGCGGCACGTATTCGTCCCGCTTGCGGATTTCGCGCAGCAGCCTCAGTCCGGCCTCGGCGTCGCCGTCCTGCACGTGGGCCAACTGGCCGTGGCTGGCGTGCATCGGGAACCGCGTGTCGCTGATGACCCCCAGCGTGTTGTCGTGGTATTTCTCGTAGAGGCGCAGGGCATCCTCGTAGTTGGTGGCCAACACCACCTTGGGCCGTCCGCGCTTGCGCTGTGCGGCGGCGTGCGGGTTCAGAGCCTCGGTCGAGAAACGCTTGCTCTGCGCCAGGATGTAGTTGTAGAGGTTCGGCAGCACCGACGAGTAGAAGCGGATGTTGTCCTCCACGAGCAGGATCATCTGCACGCCGGCCTCCTTGATGTCGTGCTCGATGTTCATCCGGTCTTCTATCAGCTTGATGATGGAGAGGATGAGGTTGGTGTTGCCCAGCCAGCAGAACACGTGGTCGAAGATGGAAATGTCCTCGTTCTCGATGCGCTTGGAAATGCCGTGGGAGAAGGGCGTGAGCACCACGCAGGGCACGTGCGGAGCCATCCGTTTCACGTCGCGTGCCACGGCAAAGGCATCGTTGTCGGCGTTGCCCGGCATACAGATGACGAGGTCGACATGGGACGTGTGCAGCACCTGCTCGGCCTCCTCGGTGGTCGACACCTGGCTGAACGTGGGCGGATAGCGCATCCCGAGCTCCATATACTCGTCGAAGAGTTTCTCGTCCACGCGGCCGTCGTCCTCCAGCATGAAGGCATCATAGGGGTTGGCCACTATCAGCACGTTGAAGATGCGGCGTGTCATCAGGTTGACGAACGACACGTCCTTCAGATAGAACTGGTTCCATTCCTTGGGTATCGTATTCATTGCAGTAATGCTTTCAGATGAAAAACGGAGGGGTTCCGTTCTTGTTGCTGCAAAGATAATCAATTCCTGCGAGATTTCCTCATCTCCGCCCGTTAAAATGTCTACTTTTGTGCTTTGTCCGGTTGTTGTTTCGCATCTGGCCGTTTTTTCCTCCCTGCCCAGCGCGTTCTTTTTCTCTGCCGAGAAAGTTTTTCCTCTCTGCCGAGAGAGTTGAAAAAACGTCCCAAACCTGCGACCATCGGAAAGACAGTCACAGACTTGGGACACTTGGGTTTCTGTCAGTTTAGTTTACCTTCACCAAGGTGTTGGCTGCAACGTTGGCCTGCAGCTCATAGCCTGCAGGAATTTCTGCCTTTGAGCCGCAAATGAAGCATGCTGGCCAAACAACAAAGCAGAACAACAGAACAGAAAGGGTTGTCCGGTTCTTTCCGGTCACATACACATTGCCGTTGGACAGAGGAATCATCTCTCCGTTAGGGGCATACAGCTCTGTGATTTTGATGCCCAAGCGGCCCTTGGTTCCCCACCAGGAAGACTTCTTGGCTTCATACACAGAGCCATTGACGGTCGTGCCATAAGGAATGACCGTCACACCGTCCACACTAATGTCGCGGGAAACTCTGAAAGCCACCTTCTGTCCGACGCTGACATCAGCTGCCTGAGTGGGGTTCACAACTTGTAAAGGAACCATTGTGCCGGCCTTTACCATCACTTCCTTCTGTGCAAATGTGCTGATGGACATCAAGCACAGAACCAAACTAATAAATAACTTCTTCATGTTGATTTAGAAGTTGTACCCACCTGATGCCCAGAGACAGGTCGATTGTTTTTTTGTGGTCGACTACATAAAGAAAAGCGGGGCATCTCGCCTCTGCTTGCCGTCTCATTAGGTCGTCAGAAACCTCACAAATAACAAACAGATACAGACACCCACGCCGTTGGTATACAGTCCAGTTTCCCAAAAGGTGTGCATGGACGGCATGGTTAGCCGCCGGCACACCCACGGGAGAGCATATCTTCTATACCTACCCGTAGCATCCACCTCTGCCTTGCATTTGATTTGGGTTGTTGAATTTCTGACGTTCAATGAGACCAAATGACAAAGCGTTAGCAAACACTTCGCAATATGTAGTGCGCCCTCCTTACTGCCGCTCCGATTGCCTTTGCAAGTCGGCCTGGCGTGAGTTCGCAGCCGCAAAGGTACGACTTTTTTCTCAATTCAACAATGGTTGTACGAAAAAAATGCTGATACGCGCACTTATTTTCTCCCACTTTCAAGATAGAAGTGCAATTCTGATGGGTTGACATGGGGAGTCCCCACAGGGGGATGTACGTTCCTCGGAGCGTAGCG
>CAVJNH010000095.1:0-8857 GCA_963651005.1 Oscillibacter sp. MSJ-31 | reverse complement strand
CCTCCTTGGTCACATACTCAATCACCTGCTTCACGTTCCACCTGGCGTAGTCCACGCGGTTAAGCAGTTCCGTGAACCTCAGAATGCGCTTGGCGCAATACTCGTTCACGTAAGGGTCTGTGATATTCCCGTCCTTGTCGATACACTGTTTCGTCACCAATTTATCCGTGCTGATGTAGCCCGGCTTGATTTTGTGAACCACGCGGATGTAGACTTTGTAGAACCCGTCTTTGCGTGGTGTCCTCACAATTGCTTTGAATGTTGCCATAATCTATCGTTCTCAAAATTCGTTTGTAAGTTCTTGTAAGTGGCCCCCAATTTTTTGTGTAAGTTTTTGTAAGTTTTTCCGACACATTCTGCATGATTATCGTGCAGAATGTGCAGACCATCCAAAAAGAACTTAGGCTGCAAACCCCCTTATACATAGGGGCTTACAGCCTAACTCCTTAGTTTTTAGGACTTATTTCGCTATTCCTCTACCGAGGCCTGCGCCGCAGCAAATCCGCTGCTTCTTCAAGGGAGTTATGCGCTTTCTGTAAGTGACCACTACTTTCGGTACCTTTATTTGCTCTATTTGTATTCGTCCCGTCAATCCGTCTGCACTTCCATACGGTTATGACGAATAGCTGTATTTGCTGATTTTTCTTTTGTCTGGCGAATTTTCTGTGTTTGGGTGAGGGTTTTATTGCCTGCGAGATTTTTCGCTCTCTAATCGCTTTATTTCGTGTTTAGCCTCGACGAGCAGGTCGTAAAGTTCCACGGAGCGTTCCGTGGCGAAGTATTCTGCCCAGTCGTGAAACGTGTAGGGTATCTCCAAAATGCCGTCATCGTAGTCCATGCAGTCCCACCAGTCGGAGAGTTCGGCAAAGACCTCGGGCGGGTTCGTGCCGAGTGCATCAACCACCTCCGTCGGGTATTGCTCAACGAGCATCTCTTGCCAGCTGCCAAAGTCAGTGCCGGGGTTCTCGTGGAGAATGTTCCATGCGGCTTCTTTTAACTCAGCATTGAAGTCAGTGGCATCCTCATGCTCTATTTTGTTTATGGCATTCATAAGCATGGCCAGTTTTTCAATTTCTTTTCCCATACCTTTCTTCTAATTGTTGGATAATTGACGTTATTAATTTCTCGTCACACTCATCTACTTGCCAGTTCCAAATGCAGGGAATAAGAAGCACCCAATACACTACGCCAACAATCTGAAAGACAATGGGCGAAACAATATCTTCGTACATCAAATATCCCCAAACAAACGAAGTTGAGAGAAACAGGGAACATAAGCACAAAATACTGCTAACGAATGGGCGAATAGGAAACTGATAGAACCTTTTACGAGTTTCTCGTCTTAATGCCTTGTAAAACTTAAACTTTTCAAAGTTGTAAATAGAACATGTAACAGCACCAATGAAAAACTCAAATCCTCCTATTGCCTTACACACAGAGGACGGAATAATCAGGAATACTATTCCCAATAAGATAAATGCCAAACCACGTTTAAGCAATTTTACCCTTTTCATTTCTCCACCATCTTCTCGTAAACCTTAATCAGCCTCTCTTTCTCTGCAAGCAGGGCTTCCAAAGCCTTAACTCGCTCTTCCCATATAGCGGCACTTACATCACCGTTGATGTTATCGTGCGCTCCATGTCCATTGACTTGATTATTATTGCCCGATAAAGACAGCGCATTCGATGTACCAGACAAATCATCAGTGTACTCTCGGAAGAAGTTATACTCCAATGCTTCTCCTATCGTCACCAGTTTGTCGGTGTCAATACTTGATTTATCCAGTATTCTATTCACGTTCTGTTGTGGTATGCCGATTTTTCTGCCGAACTCCGACTTAGACATACCAAGTTCATTAAGCCTTTGCTCAATGGCTAACCCGATATTTATTCTTTCAATTCTCATAAGCATTTTCGATTTAGATAAATCATTACATAGTTAATAATTCTTAAATCCAAACAGAAACCTACTCATATGTGATGTAGGTAAATCTATTTTGATTACCTTTGCGGTATAAAGTTGTAAATAAATATCGAAACAATGAACGAAACATCTAAAAATCAGCGCAAAAAGTCGCTGCTTGGGCAACTTTCAGACCTCGCAGTTGGCGAAGAACTGACAGTACCTGTTAGCCGTTCCAGCTATCTCAAATCAATCTGCGTCAGTTTCGGCTTGCAGTGGGACAAGAAGTTTTCAACTTCTACCAACCGCGAACAGCGCACAATCACAGCAACAAGAATTTCCTAACACTCACACTACAATGAAAAAGTTAATCATCACCTCCACACTCCTCCTTGCAAGCCTCATCAGCTGCAACACAACAACCAACCTCTCAACAGAAGAACTCGACCGCATCAGTTGGTCGGCATTCTGCAAAGAGTTCGGCTACGACGAAAAGGCCGACGCAAACAACAGCAAGGCCATCAACGACTACCTCGACGCTTGGCGCGGCACCGTCTCCGAAGAAGAAGCACTCGCAAAGCAAGGTATCACGCAATGCTGGTGAGCCATGACAAACCAGTTCTGCAACTCCTGCAAGCAAGCCTACAACGCCATCAACGGCCGCTACTGCATATTGCTCGACCGCTACGTAGAGCGCAGAAGCATCCCCCCATGTTCAACCCAACAAAAGTCAGACAAATGAAAAAAGCAATATCCCTCCTCCGCATCGCCTCCCTCATCTTCATGGGCTGCATCGCCACAATGCTCCTCCTCGGCGAGGAACAGGACGAAGAGTTCCTCCCCTTCATCCTCCACTTCGTCTTCGACAAGGCCATCGCCCTCGCCATGATTGCCGGCATCGTAACGTTCGCAGCACGTTGGAGCAAGAAAGACCACCTCTTCAAGGCTATCGGCAAACTGTGCGAAGAAGACTAAACCCAATGATTCTCCTCTTCGCCGACAAAGCCGTCAGATACGACACCTTCCTCCACGATGTGGCAGCAAGAGTCGTGCATCTTCTCAAACTCAATGCCAACGACCCCGAGTTCATCAGCCAAAATAAAGCCTTCGAAATCTTCGGGCGCGCCAATGTAGAGCGTTGGCGAAAGCAAGGCAAGGTAACGGTCTGCAAACGTCCGGGCAAGGTGGAATACCGAACGGCCGACCTGCGGCTGCTGCAGCACACCCAACAAGATTATTTACTACGCTAACCACACCCCTCCACATCATGGACTACGCAATCTACAAGGACATCAACGGCAAGTACAAGCACATCGTGCACCGCTTCACGCAAGAAGACTGCAACCACCGCGCCAAGGTCGCGGCAAAGGCCAAACTCAACGAAATGTGGCTTCACCTGCTCCAGCACCCCGCGCTCGCCAAGAATGCCACGAGTACACAAGACTCGTTCTCCTACGACCACTACATAGCCGCCGACATCACCGAGCGCATACACTTCACCATCGCCCCGCTCAAATAGAAAAGCCCTGCCGGGAGAGACAGTACAACCCGGCAACACCGCCGCAGATAGCGTGCTAAACGGATAGTCACGTATATGTGTTGGAGTTAGGCATTAGGAGGTTCGACTCCTCCCTGCGGCACTCACTCACTAACAAACAATTAACACATTCTAATTTCAAAAGCTATGAGCAAAATAGGCATTACCGTTGACCAGCTCAACAATTTGCAGCCCACCGAAATCGTCCGCAACGAAAACGTGCGCGAAAAGTTTATCCAGATTTACGAAGCCATGTGGACACCCTCCACTGGCGTAACGGGCGAAGCAGCCTACGAGAAAGAGTCGCGCAACTTCAACCGCCTGCTCTCCGAGAAGGAAGACCTCCGCAAAAAGTGCAACCACTTCTCCCTCTTCACCTCGTTCCTCGACGTCGCCATCTCCGGTCTCACCCTCGAACCCGGCTCCAAGGCACAGGCATACCTCCTCGCACGCTCCATCGCCGTCGACTCCTTCGTCGATGAACGCGGACAGAAGAAGAACCGCTACGAAACACAGTGCGTCCTCACCGTCTCCGGCTATGGCGAGCTGGTGCTCCGCGCACGCTGCGGCCAGATACGCCACGCCGACAATCCCGTCATCGTCTACGAGGAAGACGGCTTTGAGTTTGGCGAACGCAACGGACAGAAGTTCGTCAACTACACCTGCCGCCTCCCTCACCAGTCCGGACGCATCGTGGCCTGCTTCATGAAAATCACCCGTGCCGACGGCTCAGCCGACTACGCCGTGATGCTCCCCGAGGACTGGGCGCGCCTCTCCAACTACTCAGCACGCCAGAACCGCAAGTACAACGCACAGACGCGCCAGTGGGAACAAGGCAAGCCCAACGAACTCTACGTGGCACAGGGCGGACAGATTGACCCCGGCTTCCTCATCGCCAAGTGCATCAAGCACGCATTCAAAACCTACCCCAAGGCACGCGTAGGCCGTGCCACGCAGCTGGAGTCGCAACAGGTTGACGAACACGAAATCAACGACGACATCTACGGCCTTACCGACAACGGCGAACAGGTAGATACCACCACTGGCGAGATTATCAGCAACAAGCCGCAGCAGTCCTTCGCCCCGGCTCCCGACACCTCTGCCGGCGTAACCGTTGACCCTGCCGCCACTGACGACGACGATACATTCTAACCCTTAACTCCCCAAAAACTATGAACAATCTAACAAACGCCGAACTGACCATCGTGCGCAAGGAGAACGTGCAGCTCATCGCACAGTCAGCGCCCGAAGTCTATCAGAACAACACCCTCTCTTGCCAGAAATGCACCGACTACGGTCAGCGTCTCCTTGCCCAAATCAAGGAGCAGGGCATGAACGATGAACTCGATATGCAGTGCGCCACCTACATCACCAAGGCGCGCAACACGGTGAAGAAGATGAACACCAACCGTTCGGCCATTACCAAACTCTTCGACCAGATACGCTCCGAGTTCACCGGTATGGAGAACGCCATCGACCCCACCAAGACGGCGTCCATTCCCTACCAAATACAGCAGGCACGCAACGCCTACGCCGCAAAGAAGCGCGAGGAAGAGGAGCGCAAACGCCGTGCTGAATTGCTCCGCCAACAGCGCGAACAGGCGTTCAACGCCTACAAGGCCGACGTGGAGGACGACTACAAACGCTCGTTCAACACCTACACCGCCAACGCCCTCAACGCCCTCACAGAACTCAACGCCAACATCACGCTCGCCAACTACGAACAGCAGTGCAAGGCCATCAAGCAGTTCCCTGTCGCTCTGCCGCAGGACTGGGATACGAAAGTAGTCAGCAACGTCCGCATCCCTGCCGAACTCGCAGACATACAGGACAAGCTGCGCGAGGTGCGCGAGTCCATCGCCCACCAACTCATGCAGCAGTTCTCCGAGCAGTACAAGTTCGAGGTAGGCGACTATCGCGACACCATCACCGACGCTCTTCCCTCCAAGAAGGCGGAGCTGGAGCGCATGGCCAAGGCCAATGCAGAGGAACAGGCTCGCATGGCTGCCGAACTCAAAGCGCGCGAAGCCGCCGAGGCAAAGCGCATCGAGGAGGAACGCAAACGCAAGGAGGAGGAAGAAGCCGCCAAGAAAAAGATGCAGCAGGAAGCTGCCGAGATTGGAAGCCTCTTCGCTGGCCAAGCCATCGTCACTCCGGCTGGCTATCAGCCCAAGACGTCCGTCAAGAAACGTCTCGTCCTCCTCGATGCCCAAGGCGTCCTCGCTGCCGTGTCCATGTGGTGGTCTAAGGAGGGGCAGTATATGTCCGTCGACGAACTTGCCAAGGTCTTCAAAAAGCAGATAACCTTCTGCGAAAAAGTCGCCAACGACAAGGATCATCCCGAATTCATCAGTTCAACGTCTGTCTCCTACGAGGAGGAAGTAAAAGCCAAGTAACGACATGAGAGAAAGTGGATATTACCCAGCCGGTGCCGAGTTCGACCCTCGTTCGCCGTGGAACCAATCCGAACCCACAATGGTCGAGTGCGGCGCGTGTGGCGGCAAAGGCTACCACTGGTACGCCTACGACCTCGAGGCCGACCACGAAACGGAATGCACCGAACAGACGTGGGAGATGCTCCCCGATACGGAGGAGGAAGCCTCTGCCAGACGGATGCACTTCATCAAGGGCGAAAAGGAAGTCTGCGAGGTGTGCGAAGGTCAGGGCGAGGTGGAATACGAACCCGACTACGACGACTACGATGATGACCGCGATGAATACTAAGGCTATCCACAACCCCGACGAATACTATCAGCGCAGTGAGGTCAGCAACTCTGACCTCACTGAACTGAAAAACCTGCTGCACCCACATATGCAGTACGGCGACCGCGAGGCGGCCTTCCGTTTCGGTTCCATCGTCGATGCCATCATCACCGAACCCTCGCGTGTGGACTTCCTCCACATGACGATTGACGGCGAGCAATGCTCCGAGGACGAGTTCCTCCACGCCCGCGAAATGCAGCGCGCTCTCCGTGCCGAAGCCAGGCGCGACCCGTTCCTTGCCAAGGTGCTCGAACTCTCCGACACACAGCGCTACATGGTCAACAAGGCGCAGGATTTCGAGAACGGCGGGTTCCGCTTCACGCTCGACACCCGCTGCAAGTGGGACTGGTGGCTCCCCTCCTGCCATTTCGGCGGCGACCTCAAAACCACATTCGCCTCCACGCAAGCGGAGTTCGACAACGCCATCGACTTCTTCGACTGGGACCGCTCCCGTGCATGGTACATGGACATCGCCCGTTCCGACCGCGACTTCATCTATGCCATCAGCAAAAAGAACTGCCGCATCTTCAAGAAGTTCATCCAGCGTGGCGACGACACCTACAACCGCGGGTACGAGAAGTACAGCGACCTCGCCTTCCAGTATTGGGCTTTCGCCCTCTAAATGTCCAAGATATGAACAAGATACTATCACCCTCCGCACAAATCCGTCTGCTTAAAAGCCTGCGGCGTAATTGTCCCTTCGTCGTATGGTCTGGACAATACGGCTACACCTGTGGCGGCATGACTGGCGGTGTGCGTTCCTCCTCCAGCATGGCAGCGCGTTCCAAGGAGTGCCGGCGGTGCCAACTCACTTGCAGCCGCCTGCGCAAGCAAGCCTTCGTCAATGGTTACGACATCACGCTCCCTTCCTCCAAACTCAATGCGTATGGCTGACACTCTCCAACACCATCTGCGTGTCGAACCCTACGACTATCAGAAGGAGGGCATCCTTGCCGGTCTGCGCTGGCACCGTTTCCTCATCGGCGACGAGCCGGGACTCGGCAAAACGCTCCAAAGCATTGGCGTCGTAGATTGTGCCAACGCTTACCCCTGCCTGGTCATCTGTCCCTCCTCGCTCAAAATCAACTGGCAGCGTGAGTTCGAGAAGTTCACCGACAAGAACGCCCTCGTCCTCGACAACTCCGTGCTTACCACATGGCCGTACCTCCTCAAGATGGGTATGCAGCAAGTGGCAATCGTCAACTACGAAAGCCTCCGCAAGTATTTCGTGTGGGACGTCAAGAAGAAGTCGGGCTTCCGCCTCAAGGACGTGGTCTTCACGCCCGACATCAAACTCTTCCGCTCCATCATCATCGACGAAAGCCACCGCGTGAAAGACCCCTCCGCACAGCAGACCATCTTCGCCCGCGGCATCGCCGAAGGCAAGGACTACCGCATTCTCCTCTCGGGTACGCCGGTTGTCAACCGTCCTGCCGACCTCATCGCGCAGCTCTCCATCATGGGGCGTCTGTCCGAGTTCGGAGGCCGCTCCAAATTCCTTGCCGACTATGGCGGTGGCGAGATTTCCAAGGAGCGGAGGGACGAGGACGACGCTCCGCGCAACCTCGAACGCCTCTCTGCCGAACTCTACTCGCGCTGCATGATACGCCGCGAAAAGGCAAAAGTCCTTACCCAGCTACCGGACAAAACGCGTACCGACCTCATCGTCGACATTTCCAACCGTGACGAGTATATGCTTGCCGAGCAAGACCTTGCCGAATACCTCCGCCAATACACCGAGTGCAACGACTACGACATCCGCCGCAAAATGCGCATGGAGGCTCTCGTCAAGTTCATGACGCTGCGCTCGCTCTCAGCCAAAGGCAAGGTAAAGCAGGCCATCGACTTCACACGCACCTTCCTCGCCAACGGCAAGCCGCTCATTCTCTTCTGCTCCCTCCACGAGATTGTCGACGAGATAAAGCGAGCCTTCCCCAATGCCGTCTCCGTCACCGGGCGCGACTCCATGATGATGAAACAGGCGGCTGTCGACGCGTTCCAGTCGGGCAAAGCGCAACTCATAGTCTGCTCCATCAAGGCTGCCGGCGTCGGCCTCACGCTAACGGCTTCCTCCAATGTGGCTTTCGTTGAATTTCCGTGGACCTATGCCGATTGCTGCCAGTGCGAAGACCGCGCCCACCGCATCGGGCAAAAGGACAACGTCACGTGCTACTATCTGCTCGGGCGCGGCACCATCGACCGCACGCTCTATGCTATCATCCACAAGAAGAAGTCAATCGCCAACCAGATAATGGCCACCGACGACGACATTCCGCAGGATGAAATGTACTTCGATGAATTGGCTAATATGTTTCTCAACCCTACCGACGATGGCTGACATCTGCAAAACCGACCTGCGGCGTATCATCGCCTACCTCGATGCTGCCGCCGTCCTCTACGACCAGCACCACGGGCTGCGTTTCTCCTCCCGTGCCTGGTGCATAAGACAACTCTCCGACAAACTCAAACGTAAAAAACTATGAGACAAATGACATCACGCCAAACCACAGGCCGCTACGCCGTGGTAAAGATATTCCCCTTCATCCACGCCGTCAAGGTCGAAGTAAAGGAAACCTACATCGACGAGGGCAAAAACACCTCCACCGAATACTCTTGGCGGCTCGCCTCCGACAAGGACATCCTCGAACTCTCCG
>CAVJNH010000094.1:0-8897 GCA_963651005.1 Oscillibacter sp. MSJ-31 | reverse complement strand
TCTCTGGCGTGAAGTTGTCTGAGAGTTCCTGCTTGGTGATGCCGCAAATGGCTGCGTACGGTGCATCGAAACTGATGTTGCTGAGATTGTTGAGCACCGAGAAGAGAGAAATCTGCGTGAACTTGGTGATGCCCGTGATGAAGACGAACTTCTCGTGGCGGTCTTCCGACTTGAGCACGGCGAAAACATCCCTGTACACGTCTCTGCAAGCCTCGTGCAGTGGTGTCTTCCAAGAATGTTGCAGCGGGTTGTCGTATTCGTCTATGAGCACGGCCACTTGCTGACCGGTCTTGGCATAGGCCGTCCTGATGATGTTCTTGAGGCGAATGGTCAGGTTGGCATCAGGGCGCACTACAATGCCATATTCTGTCTCGTAGTCGTAGAAGACGTCGTCGAAATAAGCCCGTATTCCATCGGGCGTGGCATTGGCGTTGCTCATGTCGAGACGGATGACGGGGCGTTTCACCCATTCCTTTTCCAGTTCCATGATTTTCAGTCCCTCGAAGAGTTCCTTCTTTCCCTCGAAATAAGCCTGAAGGGTGTCCACGAGCACGGACTTGCCGAACCGCCGTGGGCGGCTCAGGTAATTGTACTTCTTGCCCTTGTTGGCAAGGCTCCAAACGGTGTCGGTCTTGTCCACATACAGATACTTTTCCTGCCTTATCTCATCAAAGGACTGTATGCCTACCGGCAATCTCCTGTCGTTCGTTGCTGTCATCATACGCGCTGCCTTTTTGTGTTCACGATGCAAAGATACGATTTTTATCCGAAAGTTGGGTGGGTTCGATGGGATTTTTATTAACTTTGCAGGCGGTAGTCTATGGACATATAAAAAACAACAGACCCATGAAACGGAAATACAGAAAAATCGGCATAGGGATTGTGGTTGGTGTGGCTGTCCGGGCATTCGTGTCAAGATAGAACCCCCTTGTTTTACCACTTGCCAAGTAACTTTTCCAAGTCGACTTTCAGAAATTCTTCCAGAGGGAAGGCCTCTGTGCCAACTACGAGAGCATGCTCGGGCTTGTATTTCTCCTTGAAAACCTGTAGCCCCGTGTTTGTCGTTCTGCGCCCGCTCTTTACCTCGATGGCTGTCAGCGTACCGTAGTAGTCGACAATGAAGTCGACCTCTTCGTTGCGCTCTCTCCAATAGTACACCTTGTAGTCAAGTTCGTCTGCCATGGTTAGCAGATAGCTGCCCACGGCACTCTCCACCCATCGCCCCCATGTCTTGGGAGTGGTATAGACTTGCTCGTATCTGGTGTTGGATAGCGCAGAGAGCAAGGCCGTGTTATAGACCATCAGCTTGGGCACGGAATTGTATTTTCTGGCATTGTCGCATGCGTACTTTTGCATGCCTTTCAGCAGTCGCGTCTCATCGAGTGTGTTGAGATAGTTGGCAAGCGTCGTGACGTTGCCTGCATCCTGTAGCTGCCCCAACACCTTGTTGAGCGACATCTCCTCTCCCGAATAGGTGCAGCCCAGGGAGAACAGTTGCTGCATGAGGATGGGCTTGTAGATGGTCTTGGTCATGAGGATGTCTTGTGTGATGGCTGGGGCGATGATGCTATCCTTGACGTAGCTTCGCCATCGTCTCTCGTCTTGGATGTATTGTGCGCTTCCCGGATAACCTCCAAAATAGACATATTGGTTGGCATCAAGCCCGAAGGCCTCGTTCATCTCGCCGTAGGTCCAGTGCGACATCCGGATGAGTTCAAACCTTCCTGCCAACGACTCCGTAAGGCCATCTTTGAGCAGGAGGCGTGACGAGCCGAGGAGCACCACCTTGATGTTGGTGCCATGAAACGTGTCCCAGTCCCATTCTTTCTTGATGGCCTCGCTCCAGTTGTTTACCTTGTGTACCTCGTCTATTACCAGCAGGAACTCCGGTAGATTGGAGATCCTTTTGCGTGCGCGGGCTGTTTCCCACACTTCGTTTATCCACTCCCGGTTTTGGGGAGACACATGGTCGGCTGTGACGAAGATGTGGGGAATGTCCGTGTCGCTGAGAACCTGTTCCACCATGGTGGATTTTCCCACTTGTCTTGGTCCGGAAATGACTTGTATGCAGTGTCTTGGCTCTGCGAGCCTTTCCTTGAGCGTGTAGTATTCTTTTTTCTTGAACATGCTGATTCACCTTTAAGTTGGAATTCTTTTGCAAAGATACTACAAAATTCTCAATTCTCACGTGCAAAAGTCTCAAAAGTTGCTCACAAAATTCTCAATTCTTACTTGCAAAATTCTCAAAAGTCGGCTCGGAGCATACGAATCACCGCTGTGTCACTCCCATCGGTACTGAATATACGCCAAACCTGCAAGAGTGTGTTGAATACATAAAACATGAATTCCCATAAATTGTCCACGAATTATACATAAATTTTTCTTGGCCTATCGGTAAATCTTCCACCCTCACGCCGCTTGATAACCAATCCAAGTAGTAGTCAATACCACTGGTTGACGGGGGCGTCGGCATCCTTGGGCAGGTCGTTCGTATCGAGGCGTGGGAGCTTGAAGATGATGTCGCCCTGCCTGTCGCTAAGGTCGGCCACGTCAACCGCCGTCGTCATGCCGAGCTTGCAGCCGTTCTGCTTCAGTATCTCGATGGTGGCATCGTTGTAGGCCCCATAGGGATAGCAGATGGTCCAGTTGTCGGCATCGCCGCCTACCTCCCGGATGAACTCGATGCTCTTCTTGATTTCAAAGGCCTGCTTCTCCTTGCTCAGCGAGTTGAGCCAGTAGTGGTCGTAGCCGTGGCTGCCGAAGTGCATGCCGTTGTCCACCATGCACTTGATCTGGTCCATGCTCATATAGAGTTCGCGCGAGAACATACCCTCGTCCATGCCCACCGTCTTCCGGAACACGTCGTCGGTGATAATCTTGCGCAGGCGTTCGTCCAGCTCCACCTGCAGCAGGCGTTTGATGAAGATTACCTCCTTGGGGTCGAACCGTCCGGCTACGGCCAGTTTGTCGAAGTAGTAGTCGAAGCTCTTGAGGTCCCAGTCCTTGCGGTAGCGGTCAAGCTGAAGCCGCAGTTCCTCTATCAGCTGTGGCAGCTTCTCGTCGGGCGTGGAGGCGAGGATGAAGTGGATCTTGTTGACATCCAGCACCGTGTTTTCCGTCACCGCCTTCACCGGCGCGTAGAACGCGCCCTGGATGTGCTCGTGCTCCAGATAGGGGAACACGTAGTCGAAATGGTCCTTGTAGGCATCATCGAACGTGAGCAACACGGGATGGTCGGGAAGACTTGCTCCCCCACATTTGTATGATTCTATCACCTGTTCCACCGTCACGAAGTTGTAATGCTTCTTGAGGAACTGCACCTGTTCACGAAACAGCTCTATCTGGAGCCCATGTATCCTCGGATAGCGAGAATGCACCAAGTCACGTACGTAATGGTACATGACCACTGTCAGTTTGTTGTTGTTCATAAGTCTATAATATGTTCGGTCGGTCTTGGTCAACTGTTGGGCCTATCTTGGTCTCCGTCGCCTTTGAATATCACATAATTCACGTCTTTATCTGCGAGATAGCAAAACTCCATAGGGACGTATCGTTGCTCAAATGGATCAAAATATTCGGGTAATATGGTATCTCTGTCTATTTTGGCCTCCTTGAATCCGAGTTGGTGGAAATATTTTGGGTCTATGCCATGGTTCAGACAGTCTATATACTCTGCATTTTCGGACACTAACAATTGCTGAACACTGGCGTTGATATTGTCCATATCTCCAAGGTCGCCAATAAAATCCATGATGCGGAGGACCCTTGGACCAGCGCTATCCACATTTCTGAACACAAACACTCCCTTTAGCTCATCTTTCTTATACAAGCCGAGATAGCGATATAAAAAAGAGATGTGCTTCTTATAGCGATTCTCAAAATATTCGATATCCTTGTAGGGGTTCATGTTGTGTTCAAATTTCACACCGTATGGGAATTCTATCTCCTTGACATAGCTGTCTGTTGCCTCTGCAGACAAATTAGTCACGTCAGGATTTTTAATCACCTTGAAATCCTTTATGGTCTGATTGGGGATATAATATCGGTTCATATCA
Organism: Oscillibacter sp. MSJ-31; assembly: GCA_963651005.1. Classification (GTDB taxonomy): domain Bacteria; phylum Bacteroidota; class Bacteroidia; order Bacteroidales; family Bacteroidaceae; genus Prevotella. The sequence goes on along the minus strand of CAVJNH010000094.1, from coordinate 4,842 downwards.
CCCATGGTATATCCCAACGTTGCTGCCAGTTGCTTGTGAATGCCACTGATGCCGATAGACCCGAATACTTCAGCAGGGTCGTTCTTCAAGATATACCGCAACATCCCAAAGCCGATTTTTCCTATCTCCTCATTGTGAACATCATCGCGGGTCTTCCATACGGCTCCCCACTGCACATTGGGAATGTTGTGAGAGGGCGCATATTTCCAATTGGAGATATAACCATATACTCCGTCGAATTCCCCCGTCTGCTGGTTTTCAGCCACCACAAACGTAAGATAGTCTCGCCCTCCCACAAGATGCTGGAACTTGATAAGTTCCTCAGACTTGCTCAGAATGTGCCCTTTACGCCAGTGCTTGTCAATAAAGTCCTTCAGCTTGTCTATTTCAGACAGTTTACAGAAATGATATTTATAGATTTTCATTTTTGCTTACCCTCCTATTGCATTATTATCTTGCAACTTAGACGCAATGCTGTCCACGCAATCACGTACATCATCCCAACCGAGCACTTCCTTGGCAGTGAACTTGATGCCGAAGTTTTTCTCTATCGCCACCATCAGTTGGATATGAGAAAGGGAATCCCACTCTTCTATATCATCCGCAGTAGTCTCTTCTGTCAGGACGAAATCGTCATCCAAATCCATGACATCTATAAAAATCTCGTTCAGTTTCGTAAAAATCTCATTTCTTTCCATTGTTGTATTTTTTTATTATATTTTCCGTGTCGTTTCTACCAGTTCTACGAAGCCTGTTTCATGACTCCAGAGATAACAGATTCTGCGACCGTCAAAAGCAGGAGCTGCCACTGGCGGAAACATCTGCATAAACACCCCCCCGTATTCGTCTTCACCAACATCTCGTCCAAATTGTCCACTTCATAGCACACATGATAAGGTGAATTGCCCGTCTTCTTCAGCAACCGCAAGAGACTCTTGTTGTTCTCATAAGGTTTTACCAGTTCTACCTTGACGTTGCCGTCCTTGACCAGAAAGCATACGCTACATTTTTGGTCTTCGAAGTCGATAACCGATAGCTTCTTATAGCCAAAGACTTCAAAAGCTTTGGCGGTAGCATCGATGTCAGTCGTGAGATAACCTATATGCTCCGTTTTCATACGATTATGCTTTTGTAATGTAACATTCTTTCGGCTCATAAGCCTTTATGTCCAGCACCCATTGGGCAGTCTCCGTCTGTTCCAATCTTTGGAAGCCAAGCTGAGAATAATGCTCCTTCACCATCCCGTTCTTGGGAGTGGGCAAGTATTCGCCGATGATGCGGCTGTAACCCTGCTCCTTGGCCCAAGCAACGATGGTGTTGAGCGTGAAGTGCTCCATGCCGCGCTTCAAGACACGGCAACTCATGAACCACGTGTCGATGAACAGGGTGTCGGCGTCTTGTTCTTGCACAATGACCACGGCAATCAAACCGTTGTCGCCAAACTTGTCCTTCAGACTGAAGGCGAAACCCTTTTGCCGAGGGTCGTTCTCGATGGCGGCAATCTGGTCTTCCGTATATCTCACCGTTCTGAGATTGAACTGGTTGCTGCGCTGCGAGAGCTGTGCCACGCGCGGTGTATTGAACTTGGTGAAGCCTTCCACCGTAGACACCATGCCCAGCGACTGCAGGAAGTCGGCCTCGTTGGTGAAGGTCTTGCTCAGCGACACGCGCTGGGCTTCCACCTGATACTGCTTCGTTCTGTCCTTGTCGGCACTGCTGTAACTGGCCGTCTCGAAGAGGTTGAGCGAATAGAGGTACTCCAGATAGTCGCCCGGATCTTCGGGCAGCTCCGGTACGGTGATGCCCGGAATATGCTCGCGCACCATGTTACGCTCGAAAGGGTTGTCGTCGAGGAACACCATCGAATCGAAGCCGATGTTGAGTATCTGCTGAATCTGCCGGATGTTGTCCACCTTCGTTTCCCAGTTGGCCATGAATACGGAGATGTCGTCCAGCTTGAGCACCATGTCGGGATGCTTCTCGAAAGGCTCCTTGGCCTTGTCCTCGTCGTTCTTGCTGCAAACGCAGATGATGATGCCCCGGTTCTTCAGTTTCTTCACCCACATCTGGAACTCCGTGAACGCCTTGCCGATGCCGAGACCGTGTCCCAGTTGGATGCCCTCCAGGCCGTCGTCGCCGATTACTCCTCCCCACATCGTGTTGTCGAGGTCGAGAATCAGGCATTTCTTGAACTGCCCTTTGATGGCGCAGACGATGTCCATCACGCGGCTGGCCACGTAGGGCAGGGCATCGATGCTCAGCACCATCTCCGTGCTGACGTAGACATTGGGGGCAAACATCCTGTCGCGACCGAACTTGTTCTGCAAACCGGCAAGGTCGCAGATGAACAGGTTCGGATACTGCTGCGCCAAGTCCATCAACCCGACATTGAGCTTGCGCACCTGACAGGTCAATGACGAGGGCACTTTGTTGGCATAGCTGCCGAAGACAGTGTCTTCGATTTCGGGATAGTTGAAGCAGATGATTTTCTTGTCGGCGAACGCGGGGTTGTTGCATATCGAGGCGACAAAGTCCAGCCGGTCGGCGGCGATGCGCGCCTGCTCCTCCGCACGGACCAGTGCATGATGCTCCGCCAACTTATGGGTGCTCTGGAACACCACTATGATGTCTGCATCAAACCCGTGCAGTTCGCTGGACGGATCGAGGAACTGCCGCTCCACCTGATTGTATTCCGCCTCGAACAGGTCGATGTTATAGCCACGTTCCACGCCCATGCCCCGTATGGCAGTGGCCAGAAACTGCGTGGCGGTGTCGCCTACCAGTGCCATCTTGAAGGTAGGCAGGCTGGAGCGGTCGCTCTTCAAGAGCTTCTTTAGTTCTGTAAACTGGAGCATTTTCCCGTTGAACACTTTTTTTTGTCCCGCAGCACCCCAGGCAAGACGTTTTCTGTTTGAATGGTTTGGTACATATAAACAAAAAGTGTGGGTTGCTGTACCTGTCACTCGTCCCACTCTTCAGGCGTCTCGCATTGCCCGTCTATCAGGAAGAGCAACGCAGAAGCCCACACGTATATGTATACATACGCCCACCGCCACCCGCTGATGCGAGCGCAGTCGGGCATTTGATATACATACCCATGAGCATCTACTGTTGCTTTGCTTTTGATAGACTTTCTTGTTTGCGAGACGTTGAAGAGTCAAAGAACAAAGCGCCATGTAGACACTTTTTACATATATGTAGTCCCACCCCTTCCGCTTCTGCTTTCGCTCGGTTTCCGGAGATAAGGACGCTGCAAAGTTACGGATTTTTATTCTATTTCCACAAGATTGTACTTGTTTTTTGTTTTCGGGCATGAAAACAAAAGTTAAAAAGGTTATTGTTTGTGAAAATATTCCGGGATATTCCCCTGTCATAGGAGGGGAATCGGAATTTTCCAAAAGTGGTATCTTTGCACCGTCATACAAAAAAATCAGAAAATGGGAGTAACGCTTTTCAATGGTATCGGCAAGAAACCGAGCGCTGTCCATGGGAGTAGAGCCTTTGTCGCCACGGGCTTCAAACGGGTGCGGAGGGTGACAGATGACACTTGTGACACCTGTTTTTGGAAACTCCCTCGCGCGCGCAGGAAAACTATTTTTTTCATTTCAAAAATATGCTTATGCCTGTATGTTATTTCAGAAATAGGGTGGAATATGTGTCATCTGTCACTGCCAACGCAGTCACTCAGCCCACGTAACTCAGTCGTTTAGCCCACGTAATTCAGCCATTCAGCCACCGTAACCCAGTCACTTCTAAACATTCAACATTCAACATTCAACATTCAACACTCAACATTCAACATTCAACACTCAACATTCAACATTCAACATTGTTTTGCCAAGTCCGCGTGGCAAATGTTCGCAGTGCCTTGCGCTTTTAACGGTTTTAACCCGAAAACCCGGCGCGGAAACGCTAAAAAAACTAAAAGGCTGACCGCAAAATGCGGAATTCTTTGTAACTTTGCAGCCGTAAAAAACGGATAATAGTAATTTCAAACTAAAATAATTCATCATTATGGCACAGTTAGATTTGACACAGTATGGCATCACAGGCTCGACCGTGATTGCCCACAATCCTTCGTATGAGTTCCTCTATGAGGAGGAGACCAAGGCTGGACTGACCGGCTTCGACAAGGGTCAGAACACCGAGCTCAACGCAGTGAACGTGATGACCGGTATCTACACCGGCCGTTCGCCCAAGGACAAGTACATCGTTGACGACGCACAGAGCCACGACAAGGTGTGGTGGACGACCGACGAATACAAGAACGACAACCACCCCATGAGCGAGGAGGTTTGGGCCAAGGTGAAGGACATCGCCATCAAGGAGCTTTGCAACAAGAACCTCTACGTGGTGGACGCTTTCTGCGGTGCCAACGAGGCTACCCGTCTGGCTGTCCGCTTCATCGTGGAAGTGGCATGGCAGGCTCACTTCGTGACCAATATGTTCATCCAGCCCACCGAAGAGGAGCTGAAGAACTTCAAGCCTAACTTCGTCATCTACAACGCTTCCAAGGCCAAGGTGGAGAACTACAAGGAGCTGGGTCTGAACTCCGAGACCTGCGTGGCCTTCAACACCACCTCGCGCGAACAGTGCATCATCAACACGTGGTACGGCGGCGAGATGAAGAAGGGTATGTTCTCCATGCAGAACTACTTCCTGCCGCTGCAGGGCATCGCTTCCATGCACTGCTCTGCCAACACCGACATGGAAGGCAAGAACACCGCCATCTTCTTCGGTCTCTCCGGTACCGGCAAGACCACCCTTTCCACCGACCCGAAGCGTCTGCTCATCGGCGACGACGAGCACGGATGGGACGACGAGGGCGTGTTCAACTTCGAG
>CAVJNH010000093.1:0-8989 GCA_963651005.1 Oscillibacter sp. MSJ-31 | reverse complement strand
CAAGACCGTCAAGGGTAGCCTCAACCTGAAAAGAATGAAGGCTGGCTGGGACGAGGCTTACCTGTCAAAACTTTTGCAGGAAAATGCATTTTGATGCGTTTGCCCTGAGGGCTTTCTTGCATCATAAGATGCACTTCTTCACATCAAAAGGAACGCTCCCTTACATCATGAAGAAGCGGATTAAAGCAGGTTCATCGTATCGGTGGCTATCATGAGTTCCTCGTCGGTGGGAATGACCACGACCTTTACCTTGGAGTCGTCGGCCGAGATGACGGCCTCTTCTCCGCGGACGGCATTCCGGGTCTCGTCAAACTTCACGCCGAGAAATTCCAGTCCCTTGCAGACCTCGGAGCGCATGCTCACCTGATTCTCGCCGACACCGGCGGTGAAGACGATGACATCCACGCCACCCATGGCGGCAGCGTAGGCTCCGATGTACTTCTTGATGCGGTAGAAATACATGGCCTGTGCCAGTTGGGCACGGGGATTGCCGGCCTTGGCGGCACTTTCCACGTCCCTCATGTCCGACGATCCGCCGGTGATGCCGGCCACGCCACTCTTCTTGTTGAGCAGGTTGCTCATGCCGTCGGCGTCGAGACCGAGCTTCTTCTCCAGGAACGTCACGGCTCCGCCGTCGATGTCTCCGGAGCGTGTGCCCATCACGAGCCCTTCCAGCGGTGTGAGTCCCATGGAAGTGTCGATGCACTTGCCGTCGACCACGGCAGCCACACTGCCTCCGTTGCCGATGTGGCAGGTAATCATCTTGGTGCCTTCGGCCTTGATGCCCAGAAATTCGCAGGCACGGGCCGACACATAGCGGTGGCTGGTGCCGTGGAATCCATAGCGGCGCACCCCATATTTCTCGTAGAGCTCGTAGGGAATGGCGTACATATAAGCCTTGGCCGGCATGGTCTGGTGGAAGGCGGTGTCGAACACGCCCACCTGCGGCAGTCCCGGCATGAGTTCCTTGACGGCATTGACGCCCTTGAGGTTGGCGGGGTTGTGGAGCGGAGCCAGGTCGGAACAGGCTTCAAACGTTTTCAGCACCTCGTCGGTGAGGAGCACGGACTTGTTGAACTTCTCGCCGCCGTGCACCATACGGTGTCCCACGGCATCGATTTCCTTAAGGTCCTTGATGACTCCGATTTCGGGGTCAGTGAGCAGGGAGAAAATGAACTTCACGCCCTCGGTGTGTTCGGGGATGTCGTGCATGATCTGTTTCTTCTCGCCGTTGGGCAGTTTCACCTTGACAAAGGCTCCGTCCAAGCCTACGCGTTCAGCCCCTCCAGAGGTCATCACGCTCTTGTCGTCCATGTTGTACAGCGCGTACTTGATAGAGGACGAACCGCAGTTCAATACCAGAATTTTCATCTTTTATCGTTGTTTGCTTGTTATTTGTTTGCCTTGGCATCCATGGCCTGACAGGCGGTGATGGCCACCATATAATAGATGTCGTCTACCGAACAGCCACGGGAGAGGTCGTTGACCGGGCGTGCGATGCCCTGGAGGATGGGGCCGATGGCCACGGCATCGCCGAGCCGCTGCACGAGTTTATAGCCGATGTTGCCCACTTCGAGGTTGGGGAACACCAGGACGTTGGCCTTGCCGGCGATGTCCGACCCCGGTGCCTTTTTGGCTCCCACACTGGGAACGAGGGCGGCATCGGCCTGCAGTTCGCCGTCAATCTTGAGATTCGGATCCATTTCATGCGCCAGTTTCGTGGCCTCCACGACCTTGTCCACCACTTCATGCTTGGCGGAACCCTTGGTGGAGAAGCTCAGCATGGCCACACGGGGATCGGCAAAGCCGGCCACGGCACGCGCGGTCTGTGCGGTGCAGACGGCAATCTGAGCCAGTTCGTTGGCATCGGGCATGGGAGTGACGGCCACGTCGCCCACCACGAGGACACCGTCCTCACCGTATTCCTTCTGCTTGCTGATGAGCACCATGCCGCCGCTGACGCACGACACGCCGGGGGCACACTTGATGATCTGGAGGGCAGGGCGCAGCGTGTCGCCGGTGGTGGAGAGTGCGCCGGAAATCTGGCCGTCAGCCCCTTCGGTCTTGATAATCATGCAACCGAGGTAAAGCGGGTTCTTCACGAGCTCGCGGGCCTGCTCAATCGTCATGCCCTTCTTCTTGCGGAGTTCTGCCAGCAGGGCGGCATATTCCTCGCTCTTGGGGTTGTTGTCCGGGTCGATGATGGTGGCCTTGTCCACATGGCCCAACCCCCACTGGGCTGCCAAAGCCTTGATGTTGTCGGGATTGCCGATGAGAATGATGTCGGCCATGTCTTCTGCCAACACGCGGTCGGCTGCTCTGAGTGTGCGTTCCTCCGTAGCTTCGGGGAGCACGATGCGCTGTTTGTTGCTTTTCGCACGCGCAACGATTTGACTTAATAAATCCATAGTTTATAGTTTGCTCTGTAAGTTATTATCTTCATTTTGCTACATCCACTTTGCAAAAGTACGAAAAATATTCGAAAACGATTCACGGAAGCCGGAATAATTTAGATTATTTTCATCATTTCTTCCGTAAGGATGCTTTCCAGCTTCTCGGACGTGAGCCGCAGATGGAGCTGTCCGCCGATGGCCACCGTGATGCCGCCGGTCTCCTCGCTGACGACCACGGCAATGCAGTCGCTGTCCTGCGAGATGCCGAGGGCCGCGCGGTGGCGCAGTCCGAGCGACTTCGGGATGTCCTGTTCGTGGCTGACGGGGAGGATGCAGCCGGCGGACTTCAGACGCTTCCCGGCCACGATGAGTGCCCCGTCGTGGAGCGGCGAGTTCTTGAAGAAGATGTTTTCGATGAGCTGCTGGCTGATGTTGGCATCGATCAGTTCGCCCGTTCTGGCCACATCGTCGAGCGGCACGGCGCGTTGCATCACGATGAGTGCCCCCACCTTCTTCTTGCTCATGTTGAGTGCCGCCATGACAATGGGCATGATGGTCTGCTTCAAGTCGTTCTTGTCCTTGTTCCGGTCGTCGCCGGAGAAGAGGCGGCGGATGCCCTTGACGCGCTGGTGGGCACCGAGGTCGTAGAAGAAGCGGCGGATGTCGTCCTGAAAGAGCACGATGAGTCCGATGACACCCACACTGACCAGCTTGTCCATGATGCTGCCCAGCAGTTTCATCTCCAGCACCTGAGAGACCAGAAGCCACAACACGACAAACACCAGGATGCCCATGAACACGGGCAACGAGCGCGACTCCTTCATCAGGCGATAGAAGTAGTAGAGCATCAACGCCACGAGGACGATGTCGACGACATCCTTTATTCCAAATTCAAAGAACATAGGCTAACGCTTGTTGTCGGTGTTCATCTGCCCTACAATGCGCACACACTCCACGGCTTCCCTCACGTCATGGACCCGCAGGATGGCCGCCCCTTTCATCAGTGCCAGGGTGTTGAGCACCGACGTGCCGTTGAGGGCCTGCTGCGGACTGCTGTCCAGCAGTTGCCACACCATGCGCTTGCGCGAGACACCCACGAGCACGGGCAGTGCGAGGGCATCGAGCCGGTCCAGCTGCTGCATCACCCCGTAGTTCTCCTGCAGGGTCTTCCCGAAACCGAAGCCGGGATCGAGGATGATGTCCTTCTGGCCGTCGTCGCGCAACTGCTGCACCTCGCGGGCGAAGCGCATCATCATCCCGGGAATGTCGGGGGCAACGGACATGAGGATATACGCCACGCCCAACCGGGCCACGGTGCGGAACATTCCCGGGTCTGCCCCTTCCGACACGTCGTTGATGATGTCGGCCCCGAACTCCTCGACGGCCATCCGCGCCACGTCCGGGCGGAACGTGTCGACGCTGACCACGGCATCGGGGGCTTCGCGGCGCACCACGGCGAGGGCACGGCGCACGCGGCGCATCTCCTCCGTCTCGTCCACGGGGTCGCTCCCCGGCCGGGTGGAGCATCCGCCCACGTCTATCATCGAACCGCCCTCGGCCAATATCTGCCGTGTGCGTTCCGCAATCTCGCACTCGCTCTGTTTCCGGCTCTCCGAATAGAAGGAGTCGGGTGTCACGTTCAGAATGCCCATCACCTGCGGCGTGGACAACGACACCAACTTTCCGTTGCAATTCAATGTGTATTCCATCTTGTCCGTCTGCTATTCCGCGCAAAGGTACGAATAAGTGGGAGAAACTCCAAATTTATTTTGAAATTATCGCAGTTCTTTGTACCTTTGCGCAACGAAACGATGCTCGACCTATGAATATCAAAGAACTCTATCAACTCTACCTCGCCCATCCCTGTATCACCACCGATTCGCGCGACTGTCCCGAAGGCAGCATTTTCCTGGCCCTCAAGGGGGCTTCGTTCGACGGGAACCAGTTCGCACAGACCGCACTGGAGAAGGGTTGCGCCTATGCCATCGTCAGTGCGTACACCGCCCCGGAGACACAGGCGGCCGACAACCGGTACATCCTCGTGGACGACACGCTGCAGACCTATAAGGACCTGGCACGCGAACATCGCCGCCATTTCCAGATTCCCATTGTCGGCATTACCGGGACGAACGGCAAGACCACGACCAAGGAACTGACCAAAGCGGTGCTCGCAACGTACTACGACGTGCTGGCCACCGAGGGGAACTTCAACAACGATGTCGGCGTGCCGAAGACGCTCTTCCGCCTGAACGACGACTACGACATCGCCATGGTGGAGATGGGGGCAAGCCATCCGGGCGACATCAAGACGCTGGTGGAAACCGCCGAGCCCACCTGCGGCCTGATCACCAACGTCGGGCGTGCCCACCTGCAGGGCTTCGGATCGTTCGAGGGGGTCTGCCGCACCAAAGGCGAGCTGTACGATTTCTTCCGGGCGCACGAATGTCCCGTGTTCGTCAACCGCGACAACGAGTACCTCATGGCCATGACCCAGGGGCTGAGCGACATCTATTACTATGGACAGAGCGACCACCCCGACATCCTGATACGCGGCGAAGTGCTGTCGTGTGCGCCCTTCCTGAAATTCCGCTGGCGCGAACAGGACTGCGAAATCCACTACGCCAGCGACTGGATGGAGGTGCAGACGCACCTCATCGGAGCCTACAACCTCGACAACATTCTGGCCGCCATCACCGTGGGTTACGTCAACAACGTGCCGTTCGCCTACATCAACAAGGCCATTGCCGACTATATCCCCACCAACAGCCGTTCGCAGATGACCGTCACGGCACACAACCACCTCGTGGTCGATGCCTACAACGCCAACCCGTCGAGCATGCAGGCAGCCATCGACAATTTCCGCCTCATGGACGTTCCGGCCAAGATGGCCATCCTGGGTGATATGCGCGAACTGGGCGACGCTTCTGTCGAGGAACACCAGAAAGTGGTGGACCGGCTGGAGGAAGCCGGTTTCGAGGAAGTTTGGCTGGTGGGCGAGGAGTTCGGGAAGACCGTCTGTCCGTTCCGGAAGTTCCGCGATGTGGAGGAAGTGAAGGCCGCCATTGCCGCCCGTCAACCCAGCGGCAAGTACATCCTCATCAAGGGGTCTAACGGCATAAAACTGTTCCAACTGCCCGAATTGCTCTGACAAAACCCCTGCTTTTCCCCTGCTTTTCGGGAAAGAATCGCAAAAAAAAGCGTTTTTCTCTTCGTTATTCACAAATAATTCGTACCTTTGCACCGCAAAATCGGGATGTAGCGCAGTTGGTAGCGCACTACGTTCGGGACGTAGGGGTCGGGCGTTCGAGTCGCCTCATCCCGACCGAGAGGCGGCAATCGGAGCAATCCGGTTGCCGTCTTTTTTCTTAAAACACCCTTGCGATCAACGGAACGGTGTGGGTACTGCACCTTGTCAGGAACATCGCCACCATGAGCCGTAAACTCAGAATTTCTTACAAATAGCCCGTTGCCTACGACTGACCCAAAAAGGGCACTCGGGCCCCACAATCATTTCACTCGAGTGAATCGATCAAATCACTCGGGTGAATCGATCGATTCAGTCGAGTGATTTTTTATCCCCCATTTTTACGCTTACAATACCGGGTGCATAGGGTCACACATCAGCCTGCATAAAATGATACAAAAAGCAAAATTCACGGACATGGTGTTGTCAATATAAGGAAAAATATGTGCCTGTCTTACGACGGATGGAAACGCTTTTTCGGTGAAGTCATACAGGATGACAGGCAAGGGAAAGACTTGTCAGGTGTCGTTCCTTTGCCAGATGACAGGAATGAGCTTGTAATTGGTCAGTTGACAACTGGCCAATTTGAGGCTCCTACCCAGCAAGGCTTCCGACTCTTCCGCGTCAGAGGTATGAATATTTTCTGAAAATTTGGTGAGTTCAATATTAAATCGTACTTTTGCACCGTGAAACATTCCACAGCTGCACCCGCATGGGTAACGGGTGGACAGGGGAATAGTTTCCCGGGACAAACAATCAAGTATGGTTAGACAATGTTTCATCCTTTTTGGATGTATGGCTTTGGGTGAGTTGGTGACCACACTCACCGGATTGAAACTGCCGTCAAGCATCATCGGTATGCTTGTACTCACACTGCTGCTGAAGACAAAGGTCGTAAAACTTGAATGGGTGAGAGGACTAACGGATTTTCTGATAGCCAACCTCGGTTTCTTTTTCGTGCCGCCAGGCGTGGCACTGATGTTGCACTTCAATTTGATTAAAGCCGAACTGGTGCCGATTATAGGTGCGACACTGATCAGTACGGCAGTGGTGTTGCTTGTCACAGGACACACCCATCAGATGGTGTCAAAAGGAGAAAAGAAGATTGTAGACAAGATTAAGGACAAGAGAGACGCAAAACACGACAGGCAATGATTAGAGAGATTATCACCAACCAGTATTTCCTACTGGCACTTACCTTTGGCGTTTATCAGGGAGCACGTATGCTGCAACGCAAGACGGGTTCAATACTACTGAATCCCATACTCATAGCCATCGGACTTATCATATTGTTTCTCACTTCTTGCGACATCTCGTTCGACACTTACTACGACAGTGCGAAGATGATTGACTTCTGGCTCAAGCCGGCAGTAGTGGCACTGGGTGTGCCCCTTTATCTGCAATTGTCACAGATAAAGAAACAATTCCTCCCGATATTGGCATCGCAGATGATGGGATGTATTGCAGGTATAGTAAGCGTGGTGGTCACGGCCCGACTGCTCGGTGCTTCACACGAAGTGGTGGTGTCACTGGCCAGTAAATCCGTGACGACACCTATAGCAATGGAAGTGACACAAGCACTGGGAGGTATTCCCTCGCTCACGGCTGCCGTAGTAGTACTGACTGGACTGTTAGGTAGTGTGGCCGGTTTCAAAATCATGTCGGTGGGACATATTAACAACCCTATGGCAAAAGGACTGTCAATGGGTGCCGCCTCACACGCTGTCGGTACATCTGCTTGCATGGAACGCGACGAGTTCGTCGGTGCTTATGCCAGCCTTGGACTGACGCTCAACGGTATTCTTACGGCAATGCTTGCCCCGACCGTAGTGGCGTGGCTGTAGGATTTCCACGGGTCACGTGGATTTTCGGTCGGGCTTACAGCAATTTCAACTGGTGGAGGAAGATGAGGAGGATGGCCAATGGGCAGATGTACTTCACAAGGAAGATGTAGCAGTGGAAGAGGCGGATGTAGCGTCTGCTGCGCAGGGTGCCATAGTTGGTGAACTCCTCCCGCACGATCTTGTGCGGCACGAACCATCCGATGAAGATGCAGGTGAGGAAGCCCACGATGGGCAGGAAGATTTGTCCGGTGATGAAGTCGAACCAGTCGAACAGGGACTTCCCGCCGATGGTCAGGCAGTCCACCGCACCCAACGACAGCGAACAGCAAGCCCCGACGACGGCGGTGGAGAGCGTCACGACAAAGGCGGCCTTCTTGCGCGTCAGCGTGAACTCCTCCTGGAAGAAGGCCGTGCTGACCTCATGCAGCGAGATGAGCGAGGTGAGCCCGGCCAGCGTCAGCAGCAGGAAGAACAACAGGGCCACGACGTAACCCACAACCGGCACACCGGCGAAGGCCTGCGCGAAGACATTGGGCAGCGTGATGAAGATGAGCGACGGCCCGCTGTCGGGGCTTACGCCCACGGAGAATGCCGCCGGAAATATCATCAGTCCGGCGAGGATGGCCACGAGCGTGTCGATGCCCGCAATCTGCACCGCCGAGGTGGTGAGGTTGGTGTGTTTCGAGAAATAGCTGGCATAGGTACAGAGGCAACCCATGGCGATGCTCAGCGAATAGAAGCACTGTCCCAGTGCACTGAGGAACACGTCGCCGGTCATCTTGGTCAGGTCGGGCTTGAACAGGAACGCGATGCCCTTCTCGGCATCGGGCAACATACAGGAAGCCACCACGATGACAATCAACAGGATGAAGAGCGTGGGCATCATCATTTTCGAGGCTTTCTCGATGCCGTCGCGCACGCCGTGCTCGATAATCAGATAGGTCGCACCCAGCATCAGGAAAGTCCAGAGCACGGGGCGCACGGGGTCTGCCGAGAGTTCGGCAAAATAGGTCTTGAAATAGTCGGGTGTGCCCTGCAACTGTCCGACGAGCGAGACCCAGATGTACTGCACGCACCAACCCGTGACCACGGCGTAATAGCCCGTGATGAGGAATCCGGTGAACACGCCCATGTAGCCCACGAGTTTCCAGGCACTGCCTCCTGCCAGTTTGCGGTAGGCACGCGCGGTGTTCGACTGTCCATGCCGCCCCACGATGAACTCGCTGACCATGCACGGCAGCCCCAGCAGCAGCACGCAGGACAGATAGATGATGATGAACACCGCTCCGCCGTTTTCCCCCGTCAGATAAGGGAAACGCCATACGTTGCCCAGTCCGACTGCCGACCCTGCCGTGGCGAGAATCACGCCGAGTTTGCTTCCAAATCCTACTCTTTCTGACATAAAAAATCTGTTTTGCTTGCAAAATTATAAAAAAAATCCTACTTTTGCATCTATTAGTGATGCAATATTTTAAAAACAAATTCAATACAACCCTTTGCTAGTAAGG
>CAVJNH010000092.1:0-9816 GCA_963651005.1 Oscillibacter sp. MSJ-31 | reverse complement strand
GGTTGGAAGCAAATCACCTTCCTCGCTCCCCAACAGATGGAAGTGGTGGACAGCGTCGGCCGGAAGGGCATCATAGAGATGGGCTTCAGGCAATGGAAGACCTCCTCCATCGGTTTCTATCCGCAGAATCCCCGGGGCACTACCCTGAACTGTTTCAGCACCCTCAGCTTCCCGTTCCTCGCCAGCTCCTGCTATGCCTGGCAAGGCGACGAACTGGTCATCAAGACCCACTTTGTGGATTGGGTCACGGCCATCGAGCTGCGTCTCCGCTTCGAAGGCGACCGTCTCCTGCTCCAACTGTCCGAGAACTATCATCGCAAGACCGTCTCATTCCAAGGCAGTCTGCGTTAACCCTGTTGCACCTTAGACGGAAAAAGGAAGCCCCTATGGACACGACACCCATCATCGGATTCGATGCGAAGCGCATCGTGAAGAACGGAACAGGACTGGGCAGCTACGGACGGACACTCGTCAACGACTTGGCCGCCCTGCCGCTGCAGCTCCGCCTGTATGCACCCGATGCCGGGCGCGACGACCTCCGTGCCCAGGTGCTGCACCACGACAACGTCCGGCTCTGTCTGCCGGGCCGCCTCGTGCCCTTAGTGGGCAAGTCGCTGTGGCGCAGCCACGGCGTGGTCCGGAGCCTGCTCCGCGACGGGGTGCAGGTGTTCCACGGCCTGTCCGGCGAACTGCCGGTGGGTCTCCGCCGCAGCGGCATCCGCAGCGTGGTCACCGTCCACGACCTGATTTTCATGCGCCACCCCGAGTTCTACCATTGGGCGGACGCGCAAATCTACACGATGAAATTCCGGCAGACCCTGCGCGAGGCCGACCGCATCATTGCCATCAGCGAGTGTACCAAACGCGACATCATGGAGCTGGGCGGTGTCGACGAACGCAGGATTTCCGTCATCTACCAGAGCTGTGCCCAGCGGTTCTCGGCGGAGGTGGAGGAAGGGCAGCTCCAGACCGTCTGCCGCCACTATGGCCTGCCTGCCCGCTTCATCCTGAACGTGGGTTCCATCGAGGCGCGCAAGAACATGCTGCTGGCCGTCAAGGCCCTGCCGCGGCTTCCCGACGAGGTCGGCCTCGTCATGGTGGGTCGCCGCACGCCCTACACCGACAAGCTGGTCCGGTACGCTGCCGACCACCGGCTCTCCCACCGCATCCACATCCTCCACGGCGTGCCCGACGCCCATCTCCCGGCACTCTACGCCGCCGCCGAAGCCTTTGTCTACCCTTCGGTCTACGAGGGTTTCGGCATTCCCGTCATCGAGGCCATCCGCCAGGGACTGCCCGTGGTGGCCTGCACGGGTTCGTGTCTGGAGGAGGCCGGAGGACCCGACTGCCGCTACGTGTCGCCCACCGACGCGGAAGCCATGGCCGAAGCCCTCCGCCAGTCGCTCGCAGGCAGTGCGGAACGCGAGGAGCGCATCCGCCGCAGCCGGCAGTACATCCGCCGTTTCGAGGGCGCAGCCGTGGCCGCTCAGGTCTGTGACCTTTATGAAGAACTGTTGCACGAAGTGCCGCCGCGTCTTAAAAATAGCTAAAAATCACGTTTTATTGGACAATTTACAGAAGAAGTCGCTATCTTTGCACCGAAAATCAACAGAGACCATTAATACATAGAACAATGAAAAAACTTTTATTCCTCTCAGCAGTGGCTGTTGCCGCGCTGTCGTCTTGTGGCGGAAAGCTTGGAGAACTGTCGGCTGACAACTTCAAGGTAGTACCCAATCCGTTGGTCGTTGAGACCGGCCAGGTGCCTGCAACCATCAACGGTATGTTCCCCGAAAAGTACATGGCCAAGAAGGCCGTGGTGACCGTGACGCCGGAGCTGCGCTTCACGGAGAACGGCACCGAGAAGGCCGTCCAGGGACAGAGCGCAACCTTCCAGGGCGAGAAGGTGCTGGGCAACGACCAGACCATCTCCTACAAGGTGGGCGGCAACTACACGATGAAGGCCAATTTCGCCTATCAGCCCGCCATGCAGAAGAGCGACCTTTACCTCACCTTCGATGCCCGCGTCGGCAAGAAAGTGGTGGAAGTGCCTGCCGTCAAGGTGGCCACGGGCGTGATTGCCACCAGCGAGCTGTACCGCTCGACCGTGGCTGACGCACAGCCCTGCATCTCGCAGGATGCTTACCAGCGCATCAACGCACAGAAGTACGATGCCACCATCAAGTTCCTCATCCAGCAGGCCAACCTCCGCAAGAGCGAGCTGAAGAACAATTCCGTCAAGGAGTTCACCAGCCTGCTCAAGCGCATCGCCCAGGACCAGGAGACGCTCAACATCAACAACGTCGAGATTTCGGCCTACGCTTCGCCGGACGGTGGCGTGACGCTCAACGAGAAGCTGGCCAACAAGCGTCAGCAGAACACCGAGAAGTACGTGAAGCAGCAGATGAAGCTCGCCAAGGTGGAGACCGCCCTCTCCGCACAGTACACCGCACAGGACTGGGAAGGCTTCCAGGAACTGGTGAAGGCCAGCAACATCCAGGACAAGGATGTCATCCTGCGCGTGCTCTCCATGTACAAGGACCCGCAGGAGCGTGAGCAGCAGATCCGGAACATGAGCCAGGGCTTCCGCGAACTGGCCGACAACATCCTGCCCGAACTGCGCCGTGCCCGTCTGACCATCAACTACGAGACCATCGGCCGCAGCGACGACCAGATTCTGGCCCAGTATAAGGAAGACCCCTCCAAGCTCAGCGTCGAGGAACTGCTCTACGGAGCTGCCATCACCAAGGACGACAGCCAGCGTGAGGACATCCTGAAGACCACGGCCAACCTCTACCGTTCGGACAGCCGCGCCACCAACAACCTGGCCGTGCTGGCCATGCAGAAGGGCAACAGCGTGGAGGCACAGAAGTACCTGAACCAGGCCCGCACCATCGACAGCAAGAACGCCGAGGCCAACGCCAACCTTGGAATGCTGGCACTGCAGAACGGCGACGTGAAGACCGCCGAGGACTACATCTCCCGCGCAGCCGGTGCCAACAACCTGTCCGAGGCTCTGGGCAACCTGCATCTGGCACAGGGCAACTACGCTCTGGCACAGCAGGACTTCGCCGGAATCAACTCCAACAGCGCCGCCTTGGCCCAGTTGCTCAACAAGGACTACGCCAGTGCTGCCAAGACGTTGGCCAACGTGAAGAACGCCAACGGCATGACCGACTATCTCAACGCCATCGTCAACGCACGCCAGGGTAACAACGATGCCGCCGCCTCTTATCTGCGCAGCGCCATCCAGAAGGATCCGAAACTGGCCCAGTATGCTGCCAACGATTTGGAGCTGAGCCAGGTCAGCAAATAAAGAATGAAGCACATTCTCGGATACATTGCGTTCGTCTTGATTCTTGTTTCGTGTAGCTTCGGCGATAAGAAATTTCGTCTCGAAGGTCGCCTGCGAAACCTGAATCAAGGCGAATTCTATGTGTATAGTCCCGACGGGGGAATGACGGGCACCGACACCATCAAGGTGCGCGACGGACGCTTCTCCTACGAGAAGGCCGTGGCAGGGGACTATACCTTCATCATCATCTTCCCCAACTACAGCGAACTGGCGGTGTTCGCCGCCCCGGGCGTTTCGCTGGACATCAAGGGCGATGCCACGCACCTGAAGGAAATCGCGGTGAAAGGTTCGGACCTCAACAAACAGTTCACCGGCCTGCGCACCCAACTGAACCGCCTCACTCCGCCCGAAGAGCGCAAGGAGGTGGCGGCCTTCATCCGCAAGCATCCCCAATCGCCCATCAGCACCTACCTCCTCAACCGCTACTTCGTGTTGACCGTCGATGCCGACCTGAAACAGGCTGCCGAGTTGGCGGCACTGATGGTGAAGGCGCAGCCCGACAACGCACGGCTGCTCTTCCTGCGCCGGCAGCTCGACGTGTTGAAGAAGAACCAGACGGGGGAAAAGATACCGCCTTTCTCCGCCACAGACCTGAAAGGGCGCAAGGTTTCCAATGCGCAACTGGACGGAAAGGTGAACGTCATCAATGTCTGGGCCACATGGAGCTACCAGAGCGGCAACATCCAGACCCGACTGCACAAGCTGCGGGACACCTACGGCTCGAAGCTCGCCGTCGTGACCCTTTGTCTCGACGGAGACGTCAAGGAGGTGCGCCGCCGCGTGGAGCGCGACTCCATCCCGTGGCCGGTGGTCTGCGACGGACAGATGTTCCAATCGCCCATGGCCACGCAGCTGGGCATTGCCGCCGTCCCCGCCACCCTCGTGGCCGACCAGACGGGGCGCATCGTCGCCCGCAACCTGGAACCGGAAAAGGTGGAACAGGAACTGGAGAAACGGCTGAAACAACTCAACTGACAGAAATAACTCAACTTAAACCATCAACTATGAACAGGAAACTCATCGGAATCGCATCGCTCCTGTTGCTTTCCGCCGGCACGACGACCGTGGCGGCACAGCACGTATGGAAGGGAACATGGGCCACGGCAGTGGAATGGACAGGCACGGGCGATATGCCCAAGGCCAGTCTCACCGACCGCTCCTGCCGGCAAGTCATACACGTATCGTTCGGCGGACAGGAGGTGCGCCTGAAGCTCAGCAACGAGTTCGGGACACAGCCCGTCGAAATCAAATCGGTGTACATCGCAGATACGGATGCCGTCAGCAACTGGCTCGTCAAAGACAAGACGGCCAAGTACCTCCGCTTCGGCGGCAAGAAGGGCGTGACCATCGAGGTCGGAAAGGCCGTCTACTCGGACGCTTGCCCGTATGACCTGAAGGCCGGGCAACGCCTGGCCGTCACCGTTGACTATGGACAGACACCCCAGCACGCCACTTCGCACCGGGGGTCGCGCACCACCTCTTATATTGTCGGCCCTGCGAAAAAGCCGGCCAAGCCGATGGACAAGGCGTTTGCCGACGGCGAAAAGGCGGACCACTGGTACAACCTCGCTGCACTGGAGGTCAAGGTGGCCGAAGAGGTGCCTGTGGTGGCCGTGCTCGGCAACTCGATTACCGACGGTCGCGGCAGCACCACCAACAGCCAGAACCGGTGGACGGACTTCCTCGCGGATGCCTTGAACCGACAGCAGCCCTACGGTGTGCTGAACCTAGGCATCGGCGGCAACTGTGTGGTGCAGGGCGGACTGAGTGAGCCTGCCATGAAGCGGTTCGACCGCGACATTCTGGGACAGAATGGAGTCACGAAACTCGTCATCTTCGAAGGCATCAACGACATCGGCGGTTCACAGGGCCACTATGAGCAGGTGGCCGACACCCTGATAGCCTGCTACAAGACCCTCATTGCCAAGGCAAAGGCCCAAGGCATTAAGGTCTACGGCGGCACCATCACCCCCATCAAGGAAAGTTTCTATTTCACGCACTGGCACGAGGCCGTGCGGCAGACCGTCAACGACTGGATTAGGAAGAGCGGTGCGTTCGACGGCATTGTCGATTTCGACCAGCTGGTGTGCGACCCGCAGGATCCCCAGCGTCTGAAGGCAGAATACTCCGACGACTGGCTGCACCTCAACCCCAAAGGCTACGAAGCCATGGGCAAGTATGCTGCCACAGTGCTCCGATAAGGTGAAGAAATGGAGAATAGACTGATTCTATACAACGATGAAAATGGCAGAGTGAGCGTAAATGTTCGCTTTGCCGACGAGGACGTGTGGCTGACGCAGGCTCAGTTAGTCGAGATTTATCAGTCAAGTAAATCGAATGTGAGTGAGCATTTGAGCCACATTTTCGAGGACAAGGAATTGGACGAGCATTCAGTTGTTCGGAAATTCCGAACAACTGCCACTGACGGCAAGAATTACAGCATCGCTCACTACAATCTTGATGTCGTCATCGCCCTTGGCTATCGTGTCCAGTCGTCCATCGCTGTCCGCTTCCGTCGTTGGGCGACACAACGACTGCATGAATACATCCAAAAGGGCTTCACGATGGATGACGAGCGGCTGAAGCAGGGTGGGAACCGCTATTTCCGGGAGTTGTTGCAACGTATTCGGGACATCCGTAGTAGTGAGCGCAATTTCTACCAACAGGTCACGGACATCTATGCCACCTCTACCGACTACGATCCACGCTCAAAGATGACGAAGCTGTTCTTTGCAACGGTACAGAACAAGATGCACTACGCAGTGCATGAGCATACTGCCGCAGAACTCATCTATGAACGGGTGGATAACGGAAAACCGTTTGTCGGCATGACCAACTTCAAGGGCAACTACGTGACCCGCGATGATGTAAAGATTGCCAAGAACTATCTGACAGAATCGGAATTACAGCGATTGAACCTCATTACTTCTCAGTTCCTTGATTATGCGGAATTGCAGGCTCTGGAGCAGACCCCCATGACAATGGCCGACTGGATTGCTGCGCTTGACGACCAACTGCTCCGTTTGCGTAAGCAGATTCTTGAAGGTTCTGGCACTGTGACTCATGAGGAAGCCATAGCTAAGGC
This sequence comes from Oscillibacter sp. MSJ-31, assembly GCA_963651005.1. Classification (GTDB taxonomy): domain Bacteria; phylum Bacteroidota; class Bacteroidia; order Bacteroidales; family Bacteroidaceae; genus Prevotella. The sequence goes on along the minus strand of CAVJNH010000092.1, from coordinate 3,376 downwards.
AGAACAAGAATTCCAAATTTATCGGGAGCGTGAAATGCGCATGCTGGAGAGCGACTTTGACAAAGCCATAAAGCGTCTTAGAGACCATAAGGAAGGACAAGCGAACAATAACACAGCGGACAAACCTGCATAAAAGGGCCAAACGGCAGAGGGCGGCACTACTCCGTGTCGCCCCGGTGCTTGATGTTGCGCGGATGGTGTTCCAGAATCTGCTGGCGCAGCGTACTCATGTCCACGTGCGTGTAGATTTCTGTGGTGGCGATGGACTCATGTCCCATCATCATCTGTATTGCCCGCAGGTCGGCACCGCCCTCCAGCAACGCCGTGGCAAAGGAATGGCGCAGCGTATGGGGCGAGATGGTCTTCCGGATGCCGGCCGCCTCGGCCTGCCGCTTGATCATGATGAGAATCATGGTGCGCGTGAGGTGGCTCCCCCGGCGGTTCAGAAACACGTAGTCTTCCTCGCCGGGCTTGATGTTCATCAGTCGCCGGTCGACAAACCAGAGGTCGATTTCGTCGAGGGCCTTCTGCGAAATGGGCACGAGGCGTTCCTTTGAACCTTTGCCCGTCACCTTGATAAAGCGTTCCTGCACAAACAGGTTGCTGAGCTTCAGCGTCGTGAGCTCGCTGACGCGGAGTCCGCAGGAGAAGAGCGTCTCGATGATGGCGCGGTTGCGGTGTCCTTCCCATTTGGAGACATCGATGCTGTCCTTGAGCAGGTCCACCTCGGCGGTGGAAAGCACTTCGGGCAGATGAGTGCCCAGCACGGGACTTTCCAGCAGCTCCGAGGGGTCGTCGTCGCGCCAGCCGTCGAGTTGCAGGAAGCGGAAGAAGGAGCGCACACCACAGAGGATGCGGCACTGCGAGCGCGGTCCGATGCCCAAGTCGTGAAGCGTTGCAGCAAAATGTTGCAGGTCGGGCAGCGTCACATCATACACGGTCTTGCCTTCGTCGCGCAGATACCCCAGCAGCTTCTGCACGTCGCGCCCATAGGCATCGACGGTGTTCTCGGACAGGCCGCGCTGCAGTCTCAGGGAACGCAGATAGGGACGGATATAGTCTTTCTCTTTCTTCTCCACTTTTTATAGGTCTTTTCAGGATGATGCTCCTATGGAGCGCAGCCCCAAAGGTACAAAGAAATTCCGGGAAACGCGCACAAAGTTGAAAATAAATCCGTACCTTTGCAGAAAGAAACTAAAACCGGATAGAGATGAGAAACGTATTACTCCTGACAATGGTGGCAGTGGCCTTCGGTGGTGCACAAGCCAAAAACAAGAACGCCGTCACGGCAAAGGCCAACGGCTACCCCATCACGCAAGTGGCCTTCACCGCGGTGAAGGTGCATCCGCAAACCTTCTGGGGACAGCGCATCAAGGCTGCACGCGAGGTGACCATCCCACTGGCGTTCGAGAAATGCGAGACGACCCACCGCTACGACAACTTCAAGATGGCGGCCTACACGCTGCAACACCCCGGACACGAGGGCTTGCAGACCCCGGAATGGAATGTGGGCAAGTTCATGGGGTTCTCCTTCGACGACACCGATGTGTATAAGACCATCGAGGGAGCCAGCTACGTGCTCCAGACCTATCCCGACGACCGCCTCAAACAGTATATTGACAGTGTGCTGGACTTCGTCGGTGCGGCGCAGGAGCCCGACGGCTACCTCTACACCGCACGCACCATCAATCCGGCCCATCCGCACCCGTGGTCGGGCACGAAGCGTTGGGTGAAGGAAGAGGTGCTCAGCCATGAGCTCTACAACCTCGGCCACATGGTCGATGCGGCCTGTGCCCATTATCAGGCCACCGGAAGCCGTAAGTTTCTGGACATTGCACGCCGCTATGCCGACTGCGTCGTCAAAGAGGTCGGCCCGGCACCGGGACAGGCTTGCGTCACTCCCGGCCACCAGATTGCCGAGATGGCCCTGACGCGGCTCTATCTCCTCACCGGCGACAAGCACTACCTTGACGAAGCCAAGTTCCTGCTCGACTTCCGCGGAAAGACGGCCACGAAGAACATCTATTCCCAGAGCGACAAGCCCGTGGTGGAACAGACCGAGGCCTGGGGACACGCCGTCCGTGCCGGATATATGTATGCCGGAATGGCCGATGTGGCCGCACTCACGGGCGATTCGGCCTATCTGAAAGCCATCGATGCCATCTATGACAACATCGTCAGCCGCAAATACTACATCACGGGCGGCGTAGGCGCACGCCACGAGGGGGAAGCCTTCGGGGCGGACTATGAACTGCCGAACCTCACGGCCTACAACGAGACCTGTGCCGCCATTTCCATGGTGTACCTGTTCCACCGGATGTTCCTGCTGCACGGCGATGCCAAATACATTGACTGTCTGGAGCGGACACTGTACAACGGAGTCATCAGCGGAATGTCCGTGGACGGAGGACGCTTCTTCTATCCCAATCCCCTGTCGAGCGACGGCAAGTACAAGTTCAATGCCGACGGAACGACGGAACGCCAACCGTGGTTCGGCTGTGCCTGCTGCCCCAGCAACCTCTGCCGCTTCATCCCCTCGTTTCCCGGCTATGTCTACGCCGTGAAGGACCGCACGCTCTATGTCAACCTCTTCACCGGCAATACGGCCACGGTCGAAATCGGGGGAAAGACGGTGACCGTGGAGCAGCAGACCGACTATCCGTGGAACGGCGACATCACGCTCCGGATACAGAAGAACCAGGCCAAGGCGTTTGCCATGGCCATCCGCATTCCGGGATGGGCGGTCAACACGCCCGTGCCCAGCGACCTGTACCGTTTCACCGACTGCCAGACGCGCACCTATCAGGTGACCGTCAACGGACAGCGCGTCAGCGGGGTCAAGACGGAGAATGGCTACCTCATCATCAACCGCGCCTGGAAGAAGGGCGATGTGGTGGCCCTGCATCTCGACATGCCGGTGCGCACCGTAGTGGCCAACGAACGGGTGGCTGACGACCGTGGACGCGTGGCCGTGGAGCGCGGCCCGCTGGTTTACTGTGCCGAGGGGGCCGACAATGCCGGCCACAGCATCTTCCGCTTCCTCATGCCGCGCAACCCACAGTTCTCCGTGGTAGACCGCACCATCGACGGACAGCATCAGGTGTCGTTCGGCGTGAAAGCCATCGAGGTGGACGGACAGACCGTAGACACCGATGCAGAGGGCAGGGCGACCGTCGCCGACACCCGGCTCACGCTCATCCCGTACTACGCCTGGAACCACCGGGGCGCAGGCGAGATGGAGGTGTGGTTGCCGCAGAGCATAGAAGCGCTGGGCAGATGATGCTTTCGGATGCACCGTAAAAAACACCGCAAAAAAGTGGTTCATCCGTTAAATGCGTACACGCTTGTCGTGTAGAGCGTATAGCTTTAGTGTGAA
>CAVJNH010000091.1:0-9852 GCA_963651005.1 Oscillibacter sp. MSJ-31 | reverse complement strand
CCCCAGCGGAGCTTGCACTCGGCGGGCAACACCTGTTCGGCGATGTCCGAATAGATAATCTTGTTGACTTCAGCCGTGTCACGTGCGCTGGCATATCCTACGATGGCCAGACCGTCGCCCTGCATGGGCTGGAGCACGGAGAAGAGCGGGTTCTGCTTCTTGGCGGCAGCAATGGCCTTGGCATCTTCCTTGCCGGCCTTTCCTGCGTTCAGTTTGGCGGCGAGATCGTTGGCAGCCGATGTCGTGGCGGCACTGTCGACGGCGGTGGTGTCTGCGGCAGCCGCAGCGTCTGTGCTGGAAGCGGCGGCATATTTCTGGTCAAGCTGGCTCAGCAGGGGCACAATCTCCTTGGTGTTGTAGGTCTCCCAGAACTCCAGGTTGGCACTGCCCTGCAGCAGTTTGCGCACGCGCTCGGGCTCTTTGATACCCGGCATTTCCACCATGATGCGTCCGCTCTGTCCTTCCAGTTTCTGGATGTTGGGCTGTGCCACACCGAACTTGTCGATACGGTTGCGCACCACGTTGAACGAGTTGTCCACAGCCGACTGTACCTCGGCGCGCAGGGCACGCTCCACCTCGGCATCGCTGCTGCTGGTGCTGACCTTGCCCTTCATCTGCTGTGTGGCGAAGATGGCGGCCAGCGGGCGTCCGCTGTTGTCCTTCTTCCAGTGCTTGACGAAGAGCGAGATGAAGTCTTCCTGACTGGTTTCCTCTTCTTTCTTGGCTTCTTCCATGGCCTTCCGGTAGGCTGCATCGGTCTTGTGGTCTGCCAGCACGTCGACAACGTCGGGCACCGACACCTCAAGAATCACGTTCATACCGCCCTTCAGATCCAGTCCGAGGCCGATTTCCATTTCGCGGCACTGCTTGAAAGAGTAGATTCCGCAGTACACCTTCTCGTTCATGATGGAGTCGAGGTACTCCTGTCCCTGTTCTTCCGTCATGGCGGCCGCCTTGTTTTCGTGGTAGCGGGTCACGAAGGAGAAGGAGAGGTAGAAGATACACACGAGTATCAGAACCAGTGCGATGAATTTTACAATTCCTTTGTTTTGCATTTCTTTTATTATTTTATTTTTTTTGTATATTTCCGAAAAGAGTGTGCAAATATACTTATTTTTCTTCACTTACCGAAATTTCTTGTGGAAAAACGTGTATTTTTCAAGGTTTTCCCCCGATTTTGAGGTGGCAGATGACGGGATAATGGTCGCTGGCGACCACTTTCCTGTCCACCGTGCAGCAGTACGGGCGTATTCTGTCGGAGCAGAAAATGTGGTCGATACGGACGTAGAAACCCTTCTTGTTGTAGGACCATCCGGGGCCTGTCCCTGTTGCGGCGAAGCAGTCCTTGAGGACGGTAGCCACCTTGTAGCGGGAGTAGGAGATGGGGTTGTCGTTGAAGTCGCCGCAGAGGATGGTCGGATACTGCCGGTGGCTTTCCACATACCGGCATACGGCATCAATCTGCGGGGCGCGCCGCGCGGACGCTTCGGCCAGTGTGACGAGCAGTTTCTTCGACTCGTGTTTGGCCTGTTGTCCCTTGATGTGGCCTTCGATGATGTTCTGGTAGTTGTCGCGGTCTTCGGTGGAGAGGTGCGTCCCCTCGAAATGGTTGTTGATGACCAGCAGCGTGTCGTTGTCCACCTGCAGATACCAGGCCACGCTGCCGTTGGATTCGGAGCGGTAGGGGATGCGCTCCTTCCGGATGATGGGGAAGCGGGTGTGGATGCCTATGCCGTTGCTGGCCGCACCGGGCGTGAAATGCGCGGTGTCGTTGTAGGCAAACGTCTTCTCGAACGTCTTGAAGGAGTAACCCTTACCGACATCCACGTCCTCCTGCAGGCAGGCGATGTCCGGCTGTTCGTCGTGGAGATACTGGCAGATGGCGGCAAACCCGTCCTCGAACTGGCCGTTCCCCTGATAGGCGCACACGTTGTAGGAGAGGAGCTTGACGGTTTCCTCTTCCGGATCGGAAAGGTTCATGTTCAGCGGCATATAGGTGCGGATGGGGGCGTAGGCCGCGAGGAATCCGAGCACGGGAATCCAGGCCATCCGCCACTTGAAGGTCATCCAGAAGAACAGGAAACACAGGTTGAGGAGCAGCAGGACGGGGAAGGTCAGGCCCACACAGGAGAGGATGGGGTGGTCGGCCGGGTTGAGCCTGTCGGAGAATCCCACGGCCACCAGAACGACGACCAGTGCCATGTTGGCCCCGGCCATCAACTGGACGGTGAACTGTCGGAGTTGCCGGATCAATGTCTGTTGCTTTGGTCAAACAGTTTCTTCTTCTCCTCTGGGGTCAGGCTGTCGTAGCCGCTCATGCGGATTTTGTCGAGGATGGCGTCAATCTCGGCCTGCCGCTGGCTGTCGCGCTGCCGTTCCTCCTCGGAAGGCTCGGTGTCTACGGAGGGCTGGTAATGGAAGGTGGTGCGCCGGCGGTTGTCGTAGCGTGCCTTCATCTGGTGGAAGAAGCCCTGCCCGTCGGACATCCGGCTGTTGCCGGGGTGCTTCCGCCAATGGCGGATGAGGAGGAAGCCGAAGAGCATGCCGCCCAGATGCGCCATGTGGGCCACGCCGTCGCCAGGGCTGCCCAGTGCCGAGAGCACTTCGATGACGATGTATCCGCCGATGATCCATTTGGCCTTGATGGGGAAGGGGAACGGGATGATGAACATCCGCTCGTCGGGGAAGGTCATGCCGAAAGCCAGCAGGATGGCGTAGACCGCCCCCGATGCGCCAACCGTGGTCCAGAGGTTGAGGTAAGCCTCGGTGGACAGCCGTCCGCCCGATGTCATGACGAAGTCGTAGGCGGCGAGATTCTCGCTGACGTAGCTGACGTACTGTACGCCCTCCTGTATGAGACCCGCGCCGATGCCGCACACGAGGTAGTAGAACAGGAAGCGTTTCGGCCCCCAGACCCGTTCCATGACGGTGCCGAACATCCACACGGCGAACATATTGAAGAACAGGTGCGTGAACGAGGCGTGCATGAACAGGTAGGTGACGAGCTGATAAAGCCCGAAATCGTGGGCCATGAAGAAATGAAGGCCGAAGGTGGCGGCCAGGTCGAGTCCCTGCTTTTCGAAAATCCACGTGGCGATGAACGCCAGCACGTTGATGAGGAGCAGGTTCTTTGTGATGCGTGGTATGTTGCTCATAGTGTTACTTCGGATGGGTTGAAATCCTTGTTGTCGTTGTTCCTTTTCGACCGCAAAATTACTAAAAATCCCGCTGTTTCCGCATGAAAAAGGACAAGGAGACGCTTTTTTTTAGTAAAAAACTCACTTTTTTGATTTTTTTGTTTGTTTTTTGAATACTTTCCCCTATATTTGCCGAAGAATTGTGCGAGAACCAACGTAAACATATTAATAACTTATCAAAAAACAGTATTATGAACAAGACAGAATTGATTGAGAAGATTGCAGCCGAGGCAGGCTTGACAAAGGCAGATTCCAAGAAGGCGCTTGAGGCTACTGTGTCCGCAGTGAAGGCCGCTCTTGCCGCTGGTGACAAGGTGCAGCTCGTAGGTTTCGGTACCTTCGCCGTAGCCGAGAAGCCCGCACGCGAGGGCATCAACCCCCGTTCCGGACAGAAGATTACCATCGCCGCCAAGAAGGTTGCCAAGTTCAAGGCTGGTGCCGAGTTCTCCGAGGCCATCAACAAGTAATCTGCGATTTTCCGCTGATAAAAAGAAGGAGGGGTTCCGAAGTCGGAGCCCCTCTCTTGTTGTCCTTATGCGGCAGTGCCCCGTGGTCAGGGCTGCTTGCCGATGTAGGCCAGGATGCCTCCGTCCACATAGAGGATGTGGCCGTTGACGGCATTCGACGCATCGGAGGCGAGGAAGATGGCCGGTCCCATGAGTTCTTCGGGTTCAAGCCAGCGTCCTGCCGGTGTCTTGGCGCAGATGAAGCTGTCGAAGGGGTGGCGGCTGCCGTCGCTCTGTCGTTCCCGGAGCGGGGCGGTCTGCGGTGTGGCGATGTAGCCCGGGCCGAGGCCGTTGCACTGGATGTTGTATGCGCCGAACTCCGAACAGATGTTGCGGGTGAGCATCTTCAGGCCGCCCTTGGCGGCAGCGTAGGCCGAGACGGTCTCGCGTCCGAGTTCCGACATCATGGAGCAGATGTTGATGATCTTTCCGTGTCCCTTCTTGATCATGCCCGGCAGCACGGCCTTCGAGACGATGAACGGCGCGTTGAGGTCGATGTCAATGACCTGGCGGAAGTCCTCCACCGACATCTCCGTCATGGGGATGCGCTTGATGATGCCGGCGTTGTTCACCAGGATGTCGATGATGCCCAGTTGCTGCTCGATGTCCTTTACCATGGCCTTCACCTGTTCTTCGTCCGTCACGTCGCAGAGGTAGCCGTGGGCTTCGATGCCCTTGGCGCGGTAGTCGGCCAGGGCCTTTTCGAGGTGCTCCTGCTTACGGCAGTTGAAGGCGATCTTCGCGCCGGCCTTGGCGTATGCCTCGGCGATGGCGAACCCGATGCCGTAGGCGGCACCGGTGACGAGGGCTACCTTGCCCTCCAGTGAAAAGAGGTTGTTCATAGTCGTATCGTTTTTATTTCAAGTCCGTGATGAGTGAGAAGTCCTGGTCGCCGTAGTCGAGGTTCTCGCCGCCCATGCCCCAGATGAACGTGTAGTTGTGGGTGGCGGCTGCCGAGTGGATGCTCCATTCGGGGGAGAGCACGGCCTGGTCGCCTTTCATCCAGAGGTGACGGGTTTCCTCCACCTCGCCCATGAAGTGGCAGACGGCCTGGTCTTCGGGAATCTCGAAGTAGAAGTAGGCTTCCATACGGCGGGAGTGTACGTGTGCCGGCATGGTGTTCCACACGGAGCCGGGTGCGAGTTCGGTCATTCCCATCTGCAACTGGCAGGTGGGCAACACCTGGTTGACAATCATCTTGTTGATGTCGCGCTCGTTGGAGGTCTCCAGTGCACCCAGATGGGCCACGACGGCTTCCTTCTTCGTCACCTTCTTGCAGGGATATTCCTTGTGGGCGGTGGTGGAGTTGAAGTAGAACTTGGCGGGATGGTTCGCGTCCTTGGAGGAGAACACCACGTCGCGGTCTCCGCGCCCGACATAGAGGGCTTCCTTGTAGTCGAGTTCGAAGGTCTCGTCGCCCACCTTCACGGTGCCAGCGCCGCCCACGTTGTAGATGCCCACCTCGCGGCGTGTGGTGAAGAAGGGGGCTTTCAGCGGGTCGATGGCTTCCAGCTTGAGCGTCTCGTTGACAGGCATTGCGCCGCCCACCACCATGCGGTCGTACATGGAGTACACCATGTTCACCTCGTCTGTGGCAAACACTTTCTCGATGAGGAAGTCGCGTCTGATGCGTTGCGTGTCGTAGTGCTTCGCATCTTCCGGATGCGCAGCGTAGCGGATTTCATAATTTGTTTTCATGTGTCTGATAATTTTTTATTTTTGGTTTGTTTCGCGTTTCATTTCCGTACAAAGAGCTTGATGCCCTTCGCGCTTCCCGGTGCACCCTGTTCGGCACGCGGCAGGTATTCGAAGGCGGTGACCGTCACCTCCTGGCCCATGTCCACGATGCCGAGGTGGGGGAACGAAGCCCCCGGCTCCGTCTGCCAGTAGGTGCTCTCCTGCAGGTCGAACATCTTGTCGAGCGTGGCGTTGCCCTTCTCGCTGTCGGCATAGTAGGCTTGCCAGTTGTTGCGGTCGATGCGGCGACCTTGTCCGTCCTGCAGGTAGATTTCTGCGATGGCAATCTGGGAGTCTCCGCTCTGGCTGCTCTCACATTGGATGGCGAAGTAGCGGCCTGTCGCGGGCTGGTCGAGCCGGACGGTCTGCCAGCCGTTGCCGGCCTGCAGCTCTCCCTGCCATACGGGTGTGGCGGAGTTGAGGTCCATCCGGTGTCCGGGGTCGTTGTGTTTGTTGCTCTTTTCGAGGTTCAGCTTGTCCAGCTCCGGGCAGTCCTGACAGTAGGCCGTCGCCTCGCCCTTGGGGCCGACCACGTCGAGCACCACCACTTCGTTCTCGCCCTTCTTCAGCCAACAGCCCGGCAGGTAGAGCGTCTGTTGGGGGCCAATGTGCCAGAAGCGTCCCAGTGCATGGCCGTTCACATAGACCTGTCCCTTGCCGAAAGCCTCCATGTGGAGGAAGGTGTCGCCCACCTTATTAATATAGAAGTGGCCGCGGTAGTAGCCGGCTTTGCTCTCCAGGTTGCGCATCCTGTCGGTGGGGCGGGCGAGGGCTTCGGTGGCCGTCCGGTAGTCGTCGGCGACCGTGCTGTTCGTCCATAGGGTAGGGGTGAGGGTGATGTTGCAGTGTTCCCCTTGCGTGGAGAGGGTCACGGGGCCGATGATGCCCTTGTAGTCCTTGATGGCGCGTCCGAAGTTGATTCTTCCCATGCCCTCCACCACGATGGTGAGGTTGGCTCCCTGCGGCACGGCGGGCAGTTCGACGGACTTCTCGTTCTTCACGCGGTCGATCTTGCCCACATATTTGCCGTTGACGTAGATTTGGGCGAAGTCGTGGAACTCGCCGGTCAGCGTGGAGGGCTGTCCGATGGCCGGCAACCGGGTCTCGTAGACCATGGTTCCCCAGCCCATGTCCATCTCTTCGAAGGTCAACGGCGTGTTGCTTTCCTTCGATGCGCCGATGCCGTAGCGCAGCGGCCGGTATTCCGTCAGCTTGAACTCCGGCACGCGGATGAGCGGCATCGGTGCCTGCGGCACGGCGGGCAGCTTCCTGCCGTCGGCGTATTTCGCCATCATCGCTCTCAGTTCATGGAACTTGGGCGTGGCGTGTCCGTATTCGTTGATGGGCGCATCGTAGTCATAGGAAGTCACGTCGGGCTGGAAACCGGGGGAGTTCGCTCCTGCCCAATGGCCGAAGCTCGTGCCGCCGTGGGTCATGTAGAGGGAGAAGCTGATGCCCTTGGAGAGCATCTCGTCCATCCCCTCCACCATGTCCTTGGCCGGGCGCGTCTCGTGGCGTGCCCCCCACTTGTCGAACCATCCGCTCCAGAACTCGGAGCACATCTTCGGGGCATTGGGGCGCACCTCGCCGAGCCGTTTGAACTGCTGGTCGATGTTGGCTCCCGTGCCGAAGTTCATCGTCCAGGTCAGGTCGTCCAGGCCGTTGTCGAGGAAGTTGCTGGACCAGTCGCACTGGAAGAGGCTCACCTGGTCGAAGCCGCTCTCCTTCACGATGTCGCGGATGGCACTCACGTAGGGCTTGTCCTTGCCGTAAGATCCGTATTCGTTCTCCACCTGCACCATGATGATGGGGCCGCCGCGCTGGATGGTGAGTGGGGCGAGCTGCTTGCCCACCTGCTGCTCGAAAATCTTCACGCGCTCCATGAAGTAGGGGTCTTGCTCGCGCAGGCGGATGTCCTTCTTCTTCAGCAGCCACCAGGGCAGACCGCCCATCTCCCATTCGGCGCACACGTAGGGTCCGGGGCGCACGATGACGTACATCCCGTTCTTCTGGCAGAGGCGGCAGAACGCCGCCACGTCGTTGTTGCCGGTGAAGTCGAACTCGCCCTCCCGCTGCTCGTGGATGTTCCAGAACACGTAGAGGCAGACGGTGTTCATGCCCAGTGCCTTGCACATCCTGATGCGGTGTTCCCAGTAGGGACGCGGGATGCGCGGATAGTGCAGCTCAGCTGCTTTCACCACGAAGGGCTTTCCGTTCAGCAGGAAGGTCTTGTCGCCTGCGGTGAAGGAGCCGCCCTTTGCAGCCGCCCCGGCCTCGCCGGGCGAGGAGGCCAACAGGGTGGCCAGTGCAACGGCCAGGAAGGTTTTCGTAAACGCCATATTTCCAGTTTTGATGATTTCTCCTGCAAAGTTAGCAAAAAATCCCGTACTTGCAGCATACATTCTGTTAAATAAAGGAGAATTTCCGGGAAAACGTTCCGTATGCACAAAAAAATGCCGCTACTCACCACGAGCGGCGGCACCCAAAGCCTATGTATAACTAAAAATCCTTTTACTGATGAAATAAAGGTCTGTGTTTCTGCGCGTGCCACCTTTCGGCGGCTATATAGTATGAAACAAAAAATGCAATTAAAAAAAGAAAGTTATGGGAGCCTCACGGCGACCACTGTTATCCATATTTCAAACTTTCTTTCTACCAATAACTAAAAACCTAAAACTATAAATATTACTACTAACCTAAAACAATCTATTTGTGTGTGTCGTTGTTGGAACCGCTTGTTCCTTTCGACGGTGCAAAGTTACGACGCTTTTCCGCACCACGCAAGTGTTTTTCCGTATTTTGCCGAAAAAACATCTTATTCTTGATGTAAGTCAAGCGGTGTGCGCGAAAACATCAGCGGTTTATGCCACTTGCTTGCAAAAAATACATAACGGATGAACCTTTTTTATTCTCCCGCAGATCCCAATTTTAGAGCCTCTATAAGGCTATTCGCCATCTTCATTGGCTATAAGCTCCTTTATCAATTCCTTTGTCGTGTAAACGGGCAAGGAAGAAGCCACGAAGTCTTTTGTGTTTCTTGTTACAATGCAGTCTGCCCCTGCCTCCAAAGCACCTTGGTTCTGAACGGCATCCTCGTAGTCTTTCCAACTGGATGAAAGCATGTCTACCACCGTCTCACCCTTGAGATCCAACACTTCAACGACTCTTGACATAGCTACAAGAGATTCACGCGCATTCATGTATTTATACTTATGAGCCACGTACATTGCTGTGACATAAGACAAAGCCGAAGCCACCAGCTTCACCTTTCCTAATACGCCAAACGCAAAAAGACATTCTGCATCCTCAGAGAAATCCCCTCTCTCGCCAATGACATCTATCAGAATATTAGTGTCAACAAATACTCTCATAGGGCATATTTTGTTTCAACCAGTGCATCAAGACCGTTTTCATCAGCAGGAATAGGCATTCCACCCTTGGCTTTAAAAGTCTTCACATAAGCCAAAGCTTCCTTAAACTCTGCGGTATCCGTAAACTTTTGCTTAGTCTGAAACCTTTGCAAAAATGCCAATACTGCCTTTTCTATTGTGTCTGAAACAGAAATGTTGTGAAGCTTAGCATACATCTCAGCTCCTTTATAAACATTACCATCTATCGCTATTTGATACATAATATTCTCATTCTAAATGTTAATAACGCTGCAAAGATATAACTTTATTCTGTAACATCCAAGGATTTCAAACATAATTTGGGAATATAAGGCTCTGTTACGACACGACGACACGCTGCGGTCGTGTGTCGTAACAGAGTCCCTGTTTTTACTGGGATAGCCCTTCGATGCTGGTAAAGTTGTAGTCCTTCCAATACTCTTTTGCTTTGTAGGCATCCATAGAACCGCTTGGAACATACAGTTTTACACTGAGGCACCTCCTCTCCTGCGTCCCCGCACTGGTGTAGGAGTAGGTGTAGGGGAGAGTGTCACTGTCTATGTCCGGTGGTGTCGTAGCATATACATAAAGTGTCTCAATAGCTGTACTATAGAAAGCCTGCTGCCCTATTGTCTTCACACCACTCCCAATCGTCACCGATTTCAGTTTGGTGCAACCCCAGAAAGCCGCATATCCAATGGATGTCACGCTGTTGGGAATCTCTATCGAAGTCAGTGGGCAATAAGCGAAAGCCTCTTTCCCTATTGTCTCCACCCCACTCCCAATCGTTACCGAGGCCAGCTTGCAACCAGAGAAAGCCATATATCCAATGGAAGTCACGCTGTTGGGAATCGTCACCGATGTCAGTGGGCAATTAGCGAAAGCCTGCTTCTCTATTGTCTTCACGCCACTCCCAATCGTCACCGAGGCCAGCTGGGTGCAATCACCGAAAGCCGCATATCCAATGGATGTCACGCTGTTGGGAATCTCTATCGAAGTCAGACCGGAGCACTTATAGAAAGC
>CAVJNH010000090.1:0-10008 GCA_963651005.1 Oscillibacter sp. MSJ-31 | reverse complement strand
CACCCAGATTTGTTGTGCAAGCTGCTGGCCTACGACAAGTTCTGGGACAATGTGCGCGTGGAGAAGACCCTGCTGTCCGACAGCTTTCAGGAGGGACGCGCAGGCCACAGGTCTGACGGAGCAGGAAGTCCGGTCGATTGCTTCAAACACACACACACAGAAAGTGATGTGCGAAATTTTGTGTAACTTTGCATCCCATAAGACTACTATCAGGAATTACTCTAAAGGGTGGTAAGTTACCACTATGGATGGTGGTAACGTGTAAACCGCTGTGCAGAAGTTGGTAAAACGTATGGCAGACAACGGGTATATAGCCCGACAGGAAAATGGCTCATGGCGTGTGATAGCCACTTCTATCGTGTAGGAAAACAAGTGGGTATTCTGACCTCGAAATATTCCTCCGTCTCACTGATGGTGGGGCGCAACCCCAGCAGGGCATACCGCTCGCAGAGATTCCTCAAGCCGATTTTCGTGGTGGAGGGCGGAGTGCCTCTCAGCGGAATACGCTCGTTTCTCACCACCACAGCGTTGCCGTCCCTGCGGATGACGACCCTCAGCGGGCGGCGGGAGGAGTGGGCATTGTGCTTCACGGCGTTCTCCACGAGTAGTTGGATGGACATCGGGAGGATGAGGCTGCCGTCGCGGTTCAGTTCATCGCTGATGTCGAAGACGTAATGGTGAGGATGGCGGATGTCAAGCAGGTCGCAGTACTCCCGGATGAAGCGGGTTTCGTCGGCGATGGACACCGTCTCCTTGTTCAGTTGGTTGACGATGTAGCGGTAGATGGAGGAGAACTTGAGCGTGAAGGTCTCGGCCAGTTCGGGGTCTTCGTTAATCAGCTCGGTGAGCGTGCCCAGGCTGTTGAACACGAAGTGCGGGTCGAGTTGCAGCTTCAGCAGTTCCTTCTGCATCTCCACGTTCCTGTTCCCCTGTCCCACCACGATGTGGCTGTAATAGAGGCAGAGGTAGACGACGGTGAGCAGGGTGGCGCAGGCGGTGAACACGTAGAGCCGGTTCCAGAAAAATTCCTCACCACTCTTGTAGATGGCGTTGACGACGCTCTCGAAGCCGATGGCAATGAGGATGTTGGCAACGAGCATCGCCCCGCTGTGCAGGAAGAACAGGGTGAAGGACGGATGCCCCTTCCCACCCAACCACCTGTCTCGCAGCCGCCTGTTGAGCAGCAGTTTGCGGATGAGATTGGAGACGGACAGCGACACCAACACGTAGAGGGCGCAATAGCTGAGGTCGAACACGAAGTCCTCCCACCCGTATGGATATTTCTCCAACAGCTCACGGCTCGTGGTAATCCACCACAGCAGGTAGTTCAGCACGAATGCCGCCAAGGAGATGATGCCCCAGTCCTTCAAGAAATGCCTTGTTCCGCCCATCGTCTTAATTTTTGGGAGTAAAGTTACGCATAATTTCCGAGGAAACGAAAGAAAAGGAGGGCGAAACGGAAAAAACAAAGGGTGAACCCCCGGGAAACGGACGGTCAACTTCACAGTCCCAGTCCTTTCTCCTTCCCCTCCTTTCCTGCGGCAGTTCAACTCCGATTTTTTCCGCTTCACGCAGTTTCCCCTTTGGCATACGAGGAAATGATGATGCCTTTGCGCCCGGTTTTGCAGAAACTTCGCAACCGTCAAGTAACAAGTAGCAACAAACAACAAATATCACAACATGAGAAAGAAGATTCAAATTCTTTTTTTTGCTGTCCTCTGCGCCCTGCCCCTCTTGACAGGGTGCAAGGACAAGGACGCTTCCCGGGAAACACAGGGAAACGGTGTTCAGGGTAACAAACCATGGAGGACAATGGTGGTGAAGAGGAGCGACACAGCGGTGGAGCAGCTCTTCACCGCCTCTATCCAAGGCCGGCAGGACATTGAAATCCGCCCGCAGGTGCAGGGCAAGATCGTGTCGGTATGCGTGAAGGAAGGACAGGAGGTGAAGCGTGGACAGACGCTCTTCACCATCGATGCCGTGCCTTACCGCACCGCCTTGGCCCAGGCTTCCGCCCAGGTGAGGGCAGCCCAGGCCACTGCTGCCACGGCGAAGCTCACCTACGAGGGCAAGAAGCGGCTCTTCGACCAGAAGGTGGTCGCCAAGCATGACCTCCAGTTGGCTTACAACACTTGGCTCGACGCACAGGCGCAGATTGCGCTGGCACAGGCCGCCGAGGCGAGCGCACGGAACAATCTCTCTTATACCGTGGTGAAGAGTCCTGCCAATGGTGTGGTGGGCACCCTTCCGTTTCGACAGGGGGCGCTGGTAGGTCCCGACATCGCGCAGGCTCTCACCACCATTTCCGACAACTCCGAGATGTACGTCTATTTCTCGATGGACGAGACGCAGTTCCTGAGCCTGTTGAGGAAATACGGCTCAACGGCGCAGGCCATCGGCAAGATGGATGCCGTGGGCCTGCAGCTCAGCGACGGCGGAATGTACGACAAGGAGGGCAGGGTGGCCAGCATCAGCGGGGTCATCAACAAGACCACCGGCTCCGTCTCCCTCCGTGCCGACTTCCCCAATCCGAACCGCCTGCTGCATAGCGGAGCCACCGGCAACATCGTGATGAAGAACCTATACAAGAACGTGATAGTCATCCCCCAGTCGAGCACCGTCACCCTGCAGGACAAGATGATGGTGTACCGTGTGGTGAACGGCAAGGCCGTCTCCACCGCCGTGACCATCGCGCCCTACAACGACGGCAGGAACTACATCGTACTGGGCGGACTGAAGCCCGGCGACGAGATTGTGGCCGACGGCGCAGGATTGATACAAGAAGGAATGGAGATACGGTAAATGAAACAAGGAAATATTTTCATCAAGCGGCCGGCCATGGCCATCTCCGTCAGCATCATCATGCTGGTGGCTGGCGTTCTGTCGCTGGTCAACCTCCCCGTGGAGCAATATCCCGACATCGCGCCGCCTACGGTGTACGTGAGCACCAGCTATACGGGGGCTGATGCCGATGCCGTGTTGCAGAGCGTGGTGATGCCGCTGGAGGAGGCCATCAACGGCGTGGACAACATGATTTACATGGTGTCCAGTGCCACCAACGACGGACAGGCTTACATCGAGGTGTACTTCAAGCAGGGCACCGACCCCGACATCGCCGCCGTCAACGTGCAGAACCGTGTGTCGAAGGCGCAGGGCTTGCTGCCTTCCGAGGTGACCCGCGTGGGCGTGAGCACGGAGAAGCGTCAGAAGAGTTACCTGAAGATTGGCGGACTGGTGTGCGAGAACGGAAAGTACGACGAGAACTTCATTGCGAACTATCTGGAGATTAACGTCTTTCCACGGCTCAAGCGTATCGCAGGCGTGGGCGACATCCAGGCTTACAGCAGCATGTACGCCATGCGCGTGTGGATGAAGCCCGACCTGATGGCGCAGTATGGCTTGCAACCGAGCGACGTGAACGATGCCATCAACCGGCAGAGCTTCGTGGTCGGACTGGGTTCGCTCGGCGAACAGACCAAGAACGCCTTTGAATATTCCGTGAAGTACAAGGGCCGCTATGCCGACGTAAAGCAATTCGAGAACATCGTGCTGAAGAGCGACAAGGACGGCAATGTGCTCCGGCTGAAGGACGTGGCGAAGGTGGAACTCGGAGCCACGGCCTACAACTACCGGGGCACCATCAACGGCAAGCCGGGCGTCACCTTCCTCGTCTATCCTGTGGCGGGCGTGAACATGACCGAGGTGAACAACACCATCAACAAGGCCATAGCAGAGATACAGGGCGACTTGCCCGACGGTCTGCGGTTCGTCACCTTCCAGGACACCAACGACTTCCTCTTCGAGTCCATCCACGAGGTGGTGGAGACGCTCGTCGTCGCCATCCTGCTCGTCGTTCTGGTGGTGTATTTCTTCCTGCAAGACTTCAGAATTACCTTGATACCATCCATCTCCATCATTGTCTCGCTGGTGTCCACGTTCGCCTGTCTGAAGATGGCGGGCTTCTCCATCAACATCCTCACGCTCTTCGCCCTGGTGCTGGCCATCGGCACGGTGGTGGACAATGCCATCGTGGTGGTGGAGGCCGTGCAGGCGAAGTTCGACATCGGCTACCAGTCGCCTTACCTCGCCACGAGGGATGCGATGGACGATGTGACGATGGCGGTCGTCTCCTGCACCCTGGTGTTCATGGCGGTGTTCATCCCCGTCACCTTCATGGGCGGCACGGCGGGCGTGTTCTATACCCAGTTTGGCGTGACGATGGCCGCGGCGGTCGGCCTCTCCATGGTGAACGCCCTGACGCTCTGCCCGGCACTCTGCGCCCTGCTCATGCGTCCTGCCTCGGGCACGAAGAGCGAGAAGAGTTTCAACGGACGGGTGAAGGCGGCCTACAACGCCACATACAGTGTCTTGCTCGGCAAGTACAAGAGGGGCTTGGTGTGGATTTTGCGCCGCCGGTGGCTGGCATGGACGGGCATGGCCGTAGGCATCGTGCTCTTCGCCTACCTCGTGGCCACCACCCGCACGGGTCTTGTGCCGCAGGAGGACAAGGGATTCGTGCAGATGATGGTCTCGGCCTCGCCCGGCACCTCGATGGAGGACATGGACAAGATCATGAGCCGGGTGGAGGCCGTGGTGAGAAAGCAGCCCGAAGTGGCCTGCTACTCCCGTATCGACGGTTATGGTGGCGGCACGGGTTCCTGCTACGGTTCCCTCTTCCTCAACATGAAGACATGGGGCGAGCGGAAGGGCAAGGAGCACAGCGTGAGTGCCCTCATCGCCCGACTGCAACAGGAGACGGCGAACATCAAGGAGGCGACGGTCTTCTGCATGGAGGACGCGATGATTCCGGGCTACGGCCAGGGCAACGCCATCGACCTCAACGTGCAGGACCGCACAGGCGGCGACGCGAAGGTGTTCTTTGAGAAGACGCAGCAGTTCCTCACGGCTTTGGGCAAGCGTCCGGAGATAGGCATGGCATACACCTCGTACAGCGTGAACTTCCCCCAGTACCAGGTGGATGTGGATGCGGCGAAATGCGAGCGGGCGGGCATCTCTTCGCAGGGCGTGCTCGATGTGTTGGGCGGATATACGGGCGGCACTTACGTGTCCAACTTCAACAAGTTCGGCAAGGTGTACCGGGTGATGTCGCAGGCCGCCCCCGAGTTTCGCATGGACGAGTATGCCCTGAACCGCATCTATGTGCGCACCAACGACGGCATGGCTCCCGTCAGCCAGTTCGCCACGCTCCGCAAGACGGTGGGCGCAGAGGGAGCCAACCGCTTCAACCTCTACAGCTCCATCTACGCCAACGTGGAGGTGGCCGGGGGCTATTCCACCGGCGAGGCGCAGAAGGCCATCGCCGAGGTGGCGAAGCAGACCCTTCCGCAGGGCTATGCCTACGAATACGGCGGCATCTCCCGTGAGGAGGCCGAACAGAGCGGCTCGTCGACGGTGGTTGTCTATGGCCTGTGCATCCTGCTCGTCTACCTCATCCTGGTGTGTCTCTACGAGAGTTTTCTGGTGCCGCTGGCGGTCATCCTCAGCGTGCCGTTCGGACTGATGGGCAGTTTCCTCTTCGCCCGGCTCTGCGGTCTGGAGAACAACATCTATTTGCAGACGGGTGTCATCATGCTCATCGGCTTGCTGGCGAAGACGGCCATCCTCATCACCGAGTTCGCCTCGGAGAGAAGACGCAAGGGCATGGGCATCCTGGAGTCGGCATACAGTGCGGCAATGGCCCGTTTCCGGCCTATCCTCATGACGGTGATGGCGATGGTGATCGGCATGTTTCCGCTCGTCTTCGCCTCGGGTGCGGGAGCCAACGGCAACCGGGCCTTGGGCACGGGTGTCGTGGGCGGACTGCTCTGCGGCACGCTGGCACTGGTCTTCGTGGTGCCCGTCTTCTTCATCGTGTTCCAGTGGCTGCAGGAGCAGTATGTGCGCGGACCGCAGCACTTGGAGCTGGATGCGCAGACCGTAGCGGAACATAGTAGATTTATCATGGCTAAAAAGAACAAGTAAAATGAAAAGTAATCATACCTGTTTATATATTTTATATATGTTGTTGGGCGTGGCTTGGTGCTGGGGCGGTTCGAGTGTATCGTACGCCTCGGTGCCGAGCCATGCCTCGATGACTTCGGAGGAATATGCCTTCGACGAAAACGCTTGGCGCAGCGTCTTTGTGGATGCCCAGTTGACACGACTGATAGAACAAGGTCTGGAGCGCAACACCGACCTGAATGTGGCCCGCCTGCGCATCGGCCAGGCCGAGGCCAGTCTGAAAGCGGCCCGTCTGGCCACCCTTCCCTCGCTCGCCTTCTCGCCCACGGCCGGCATCAGCACCTTCGGGGAAAGCCAAGCCGTGAAAACCTACTCTCTGCCTTTGCAGGCGAGTTGGCAGGTGGACTTGTTCGGAAAGCTGAAGAATGCCAAGCGGCAACAGAAGATGCTCGTGGAGCAGAGCAAGGCTTATCGGCAAGCCGTACAGGTGAACCTCGTGGCCAACATCGCCCGCCAGTATTACACCTACGCCCAGCTCGATGCCCAGCTCACGCTCGTCCGTCAGTCGGTGGGCCTTTGGAACGAGACCGTCCGTGCGATGAAAGCGTTCATGGAGGAAGGGCAATACACCGATGCCGCCGTGTCGCAGGCGGAGGCCAGCCGCGAACAGGTGAAGGCCACCGCCCTTGACCTGCAACAGCAGATGAGGGAGACCCTGAACAGCATCCGGGTGCTCGTTGCTGACAGCACGAACGCGGTCGTGATTTCGTCTGGGGCGGAAAACTGGAGTGCCGGCATTCGTCTCGACACTCAAGCCGTCCCGTTGCAAAGGCTTTCCAACCGCCCCGACGTGCGCCAGGCCGAGATGAACCTTGCCGCATCCGTCTATGCCACCAAGGAGGCGCGCTCCGCTTTCTATCCGTCGCTCACCCTTTCGGGCACGGCCGGATGGACCAACTCCTCGGGCATCGTCGTGAATCCGGGCAAGGTGCTCCTTGAAGCCCTCGCCTCGCTCACGCAGCCCATCTTCCAGAACGGACGGTTGAAGGCCGACCTCGCCATCAGAAAAAGTCAGCAGGAAGAGGCGCGCCTCCAGTTCCAGCAATCGTTGCTGAACGCCGGCGTGGAGGTGAACAACGCCCTGACGCAGGCGCAGACTTACAGCGACAAGTCCTCGCTCTTGGAGAATCAGGTGAAGGCACTGGAGCGCACGGTGAAATCCACCCGTTTGCTTCAGCAGAACGGCAGCAGCAACTATCTCGAAGTGTTGACGGCGCAGGAGAACCTCCTCTCTGCCCAGATGTCACAATTGCAGAACGAGTACAACAAGGTGGCGGCACTCATCGCCCTCTATCAGGCGGTGCCGTGAAAACACCTTTCCTCCAAACTTTTTGGGCAAGATGTGCTCCAGTTTCAAATCTTTTCTGTATTTTTGCAAGCGATAAGGAGATGAAGGCTTGGCCATAACCTCCTGTTAAATAAGAATCAAAACGATTAAATAAATAGGAAGACAAGGTACGTGTAATGAGAAATACCGTTTGCTTGGCGGCACTCGCCATCGGACTGACTGCTTGCACTCATGATGCAGAACAGGAGGAGACAGACACCATCTCCATCTCGGGAACCATCGTGGACGTAAACTCCTACGGACAACCTATCCCGAACTTCACGCCAGCCGACATGGCGAAGGCTGGCATCAAGTACACCGACTTGCTGAAAGTGAAGATAGGGAACATCTCGTTGGACTCGGTGCCGTATGTCACATCGTTCAACGAGGTGGCGATACTCAGTCCCAGCTATGTGGACTACAACGCCAAGGGCGACGACTACGGCTTCGGAATGCTCAACGGCGACTTCCATGCCTACATCGGCGGCAACGTGGGCGACACCTGCATCATGACCGTGCAAAAGCAAGAGGGCTACAAGGACACCTACCTGCTGATGAAATCGGTTTACCCCGAGGGGCGCAGACCCGATGAGACCGCCGAGGAATACGCCAACTTCCGCATGGTGACTACGTCAAACATCGCACGTGGCGTGCTCTACCGCTCCAGCAATCCGCTGAACTGCGCCAAGAACCCCGGTCGCTACGCCGTGGCCGATAGTCTGGCCGAAACCGTAGGCATCCGGACGGAGATAGATCTGGCCGACACCCCCGAGCAGGTGAGTGCGTACATGAAGACCGCCGGATACGCCTCGCAGTACTGCCCGCAACTGTTCCTCGACGGCCGCACCATGGCCTGCGGCATGATGGCCAACTCTTTTCACAGCGACTTCAAACAAAAAATGGGCAAGGCCGTCAGATTCATGATTGCCAACCGTCCGCCCTACCTCATCCATTGCAACGAGGGCAAGGACCGTTGCGGCTTCGTCTGCATGGTGCTCGAAGCCTTGACGGGAGCCACCCTCGACGAGCTGCGCCACGACTACATGACCACCATGCAGAATTTCTACAAGGTAGAATACAAGGACAAATCGTATGACTTGCGCCAGAAACTTTCCATAGACCGCATGATCTGGTTGCTCGGCCACGAAGAGGCTCTGGAGGACTACACCAAGATACAATGGGACAACAGCCTTCAGCAACTGCCAGACATGGACTTGCGGTCGGCTGCAAGGAAATACCTCATGAACTGCGGACTTACCGAAGCCGAGCTCCAGCAACTCCATTCCATCCTCACAGGCGCAGAATGAATACAACAGGGTGGCGGCACTCATCGCCCTCTACTATCAGGCGGTGCCGTGAAAACACCTCTTTCTGTGTTACCACATTTTTGTAATAGTAAGGGTGCAACTATCCTTTGAATCTACAAAGGAAAAAGAGCCACAAGTTCACTTTCTATCCCGAACGGGGGTGTTAACATATATTAAGAGGTGCTGGTGTGACAATATTTGAAGAAATGCTTGCTGACTTCAAAATTAATCTTTACCTTTGTGGCAAACAATACGGGAATGACTTTCAAATATCAAGAACAAATAGACAGGCTTCTTTCGGAAGGATATACGATGCCAACTCTTCATGAACCCAATGGAATGGATGGCTATCGGTATGTCTTTGCCGATGGCAATGATAACAATCATAAACCTGTTCGTATACAGAACCCTTCACGCAGGCTGCCCGATAACGAAAAGTTCAGTGGCTATGCCCTTTCTTGCTTTGACAGTCAGCAGAAAGCTGAGAAAAGATACGCCGTATTGTGCAAGTCCTTCAAACGTACCCCTAAAGCCATTGGAGACTCTTTGAGTGGAGGTACATTGAGAAACGAAGAAGGACTTGTCACTACGCCAGACAAAATTTCAGGCCATTTCGACTTATACGAGTCTACGGTATGCGATTTGAATAAAACTTTTAAGTTTATTGAGACATTATGGAAAAACTGAACGGTTACAAAATACCTTTTGATATCAGCCAATTAAAGTTGCGCTCCAACCTTATTGAGCAAGATGGTCCATTGCTCTCACTATACTATAATGACAAGGGCGACTATTATCTCTTTTATTGGCTTGATTGCGATGACGTGACCAACAGATGGATGGTGATGAGGGTCGCGCTAAATACCCTTTATCAATACTTAAACAAAGATAAGACGCTGCTGCAAGTCATAGAAGAATCTTCCGACAATTTCGTGTGGATTATAGATTTGGACAATGATGGTAAGCAGGCAAACACATTGGCAGTCACTTTAGGTAACCTGCCCTTGAACTATTTGCCAGACAAGGATTCTTACTTCGAGTTTGACAACCAACAGGAATTGCTCAAAAATGTCAGCACCGATAAGGTGGAGATTGACATTCCCAAGAGCGACAAGTCTCTTTTTGCTGCTCTCATGTCGAAGATGGGTTGGCGGTTGTCCACGAAGTCACTGCATAGGCTTATAGACAAAGTCGCACTATAACCATCACGACAATGAATTATTCACTTTTTGTATTATTTTATGCAGGCTTATGTGCAACCTCGTACCACCGGTATCGTGGGTGCAAAAAAGGGGATAAAAAATCACTCGGGTGAATCGATCGATTCACCCGAGTGATTTGATCATTTCACTC
>CAVJNH010000089.1:0-10208 GCA_963651005.1 Oscillibacter sp. MSJ-31 | reverse complement strand
TTCAAACATTATTCGTAACTTTGCAGACAACTTGCACTTGCTGGTTGACTCTGCGAACGAGTTTTTCTCTGCATTCGCTGCTCCAAAATTTGGTTTTTCTCTCACTTAATCGTACCTTTGCACCATATTATATATAGATAGAATACTGAATGAGAGAATTTGTCATTTCAGAAGTCAAGGCGGAGACGGCCGTCCTCGTGGGACTGATTACGCAGGAACAGGACGAGGCGAAGACCAAGGAATACCTTGACGAACTGGAATTTCTGGCCGACACGGCAGGAGCCGTCACCGTGAAACGCTTCACGCAAAAGGTGCAAGGCCCCAGTCAGGTGACCTACGTGGGCAAGGGTAAGCTGGAGGAAATCAAGCAATATGTCAAGATGCAGGAGGAAGCGGCCAACGACGACCCTACCGGCGAGACACAGCCCGTGGGGATGGTCATCTTCGACGACGAGCTGTCGGCAAAACAGATGCGCAACATCGAGGCCGAGCTGAAGGTGAAGATTCTGGACCGCACCTCGCTGATTCTCGACATCTTCGCCATGCGCGCACAGACCGCCGAGGCCAAGACGCAGGTGGAACTGGCGCAATACCGCTATATGTTGCCGCGACTGCAACGGCTGTGGACCCATCTGGAACGTCAGGGCGGCGGTTCGGGCAGTGGAGGCGGAAAGGGCAGCGTGGGACTCCGCGGACCGGGCGAGACCCAGCTGGAGATGGACCGCCGCATCATCCTGCACCGCATCACGCTGCTGAAACAGCGGCTCGTAGACATCGACAAGCAGAAGTCCACCCAGCGCAAGAACCGTGGCCGCCTGATCCGCGTGGCTCTCGTAGGATATACGAACGTGGGGAAATCGACGCTGATGAACCTGTTGTCCAAGAGCGACGTGTTTGCCGAGAACAAGCTCTTCGCCACCCTCGACACCACGGTGCGCAAGATGGTCATCGACAACCTGCCGTTCCTGCTGGCCGACACGGTGGGCTTCATCCGCAAGTTGCCGACCGACCTCGTCGATTCCTTCAAGTCCACCCTCGACGAGGTGCGCGAGGCAGACCTGATGGTGCACGTGGTCGACATTTCGCACCCCGACTTCGAGGAGCAGATCCAGGTGGTGGAGAAGACCCTGGCCGACCTGGGCTGTGCCGACAAGCCGTCGATGATGGTGTTCAACAAGATAGATGCCTACACCTGGGTGGAGAAGGAGGCCGACGACCTTACGCCCCCCACCAAGGAGAACGTGACGCTCGACGAGCTGAAGGACACCTGGATGGGCAAGATGCAGGGCGACTGCCTGTTTGTCTCGGCCCGCGAGAAGCTGAACATCGACACGCTGCGCGAGGTGCTCTACCAGAAGGTGCGCCAGCTCCACGTGCAGAAATACCCCTACAACGACTTCCTGTACCCGGTAGAAGAATACGAATAACCCCTAACCACACCAATGATGAGAACATACAGACCATTGACCCCGGAAGAGATAGACATCCTCGAACGCAACAACTGTTGGGCGGAGCGTTGGGAGGACGTGCAGGTGGCGGACGACTTCTCGCCTTACGGTTTCCACCGCGTGGTGTTCTACGGCGAGATCCGTCTGGGTGTCTTCGACCGCCAGGTCGAGGTGACCAAAGGATTCACCAAGCACGCCGGCATCAACGATGCCACGCTGCGCAACGTCACCATCGGCGACAACTGCCTGATAGAGAAAATCGGCAACTTCATCAACAACTACACCATCGGCGACAACTGCTACATCTCCAACGTGTCGACCATGGAGACCACCGAGGGAGCCACCTACGGCGAGGACCACACGATTTCGGTGCTCAACGAGATGGGCGACGGCAACCTCGTGATTTTCCACGACCTCAACTCGCAGTTGGCCGCCTTCATGGTGAAACACTTCAGCGACAAGGTGCTGAAAGAGAAGATCACCCGGCTCATCCGCGAGGAGGTGCGCATCTCGCTGCCCGAACGCGGCACCATCGGCAACGGCGTGAAAATCATCAACACCAAGGAAATCACCAACACCGTGGTGAGGGACGACTGCGAAATCAACGGTGCGGCGCGGCTGAGCGACTGCACCATTCTCAGCTCGAACGACGCCTCGGTGTACATCGGCACGGGGGTCATCTGCGAGAACTCCATCATCTCCAACGGCTGCAGCATCACCAATTCGGTGAAGATGCAGGACTGCTTCGTGGGCGAAGCCTGCCAGATTACCAACGGGTTTACCGCCGAGGCCAGCGTGTTCTTCGCCAACTCCTACATGGCCAACGGAGAGGCCTGCGCCGCTTTCTGCGGCCCGTTCTCGGCCTCCCACCACAAGTCGAGCCTGCTCATCGGCGGAGAGTTCTCGTTCTACAACGCCGGATCGAACACCAACTTCTCCAACCATGCCTACAAGATGGGGCCGCTGCACTACGGCACACTGGAGCGCGGCACGAAGACCGCCAGCGGTGCCTACGTGCTGATGCCGGCTCAGATCGGGGCGTTCTCCGTCTGCTTCGGCAAGCTGATGAACCATCCCGATATGCGCTGCCTGCCCTTTGCCTACCTGATGGCCTACGGCGACACGATGTACATCGTGCCCGGACGCAACATCACCACCGTGGGCCTCTACCGCGACATCAAGAAATGGCCCAAGCGCGACAAGCGCGCAGCCTCCTGCCGCAAGAGCATCATCAACTTCGATTGGCTGTCGCCGTTCACCGTGGGCGAGATCGTGCAGGGCAAGCAGATACTGGAAGCCCTCCGGCAGGCCGGCGGCGACAACGTGTCGTCGTACAACTACCATGAATACATCATCAATGCCAGTTCACTGCGCAAGGGCATCAAGTACTACGACATCGCCCTCCGCATCTATATGGGTGCCGTGCTGAAACGCGCCATCAAGGGCGGATGGCTCGGCAAGCCGACAAGCGACGTGGGACTGGGCCACTGGACTGACCTCTCCGGTCTCCTGCTGCCCGTGAGCGAAGAGGAGCGGCTCATCGACGATATCAAGAGCGGCAACATCGAGAGTGTGGGCGACATCCTCAACCGCTTCACCGACATCGACGACCACTACCGCCAATACCAATGGACATGGACTTACCGCCTCATCCTCGACTACTACGGATTGACGGAACTGACCGCCGCCGACCAGGAGCGCATCCGGGAGGACTACATCCGCGCCCGACGGGCCTGGGTGGCGGAAATCCGCAAGGATGCCGAGAAGGAGTTTGCCATGGGCGACGTCGAACAGGGCGTGTTCGACGACTTCATCACGAAACTCGACCACGAGATTGACTTTGAAAACTGAACGAAACTTTTTTATAATCATCAAACAAATATGAAAGCAAAAACCATCATTTCACTCCTGGCACTCGCCGTTGCCACCACAGCGGCAGCCAAGGACTACAAGTACGAGACCGTGCCCGGCGATGCGATGAAAACGCGCATCTACACGCTCGACAACGGTTTGAAGGTGTACATGTCAGTGAACAAGGAGAAACCACGTCTGCAGGCCAACGTGGTGGTGAAGACCGGTTCCCGCAACGACCCCGCCGAGACCACCGGTCTGGCCCACTATCTGGAACACCTCATGTTCAAGGGTTCCAAGAAGTTCGGCACGACCGACGCCGAAAAGGAGAAGCCCTATCTCGACGAAATTACCAAACGCTACGAGAGCTACCGCAAGCTGACCGACCCCGAGCAGCGCAAGCAGGCTTACCACGAGATTGACTCCATCTCGCAGCTGGCCGCCAAGTACAACATCCCCAACGAATACGACAAGCTCATGTCGAGCATCGGCAGTGAGGGCACCAACGCCTACACCAGCAACGACGTGACCTGCTACGTGGAGAACATCCCCTGCAACGAGATCGAGAACTGGGCCAAGGTGCAGAGCGACCGTTTCCAGAACATGGTCATCCGCGGCTTCCACACCGAGCTGGAGGCCGTGTATGAGGAGAAGAACATCTCCATGGCCAGCGACGGCACCAAGGAGTTTGCCGCCCTCTGGAAGCTCCTCACCCCTACCCACCCTTACGGCACACAGACCACCATCGGTGAGCAGGACCACCTGAAGAACCCCAGCATCATCAACATCCAGAACTATTTCCGCCGCTACTACGTGCCCAACAACGTGGCCATCGTCATGGCCGGCGACTTCGACCCGGACGCGACGATTGCACTCATCGACAAGTATTTCGGCAGTTGGAAGAAGAACGACAACCTGTCGCGCCCCGAGTTCGGTCTGCAGCCGGACATCACCGCCGTGAAGGACACCGCCGTGGTGGGCAAAGAGGCCGAGAACGTGATGCTGGCCTGGCGCTTCAAGGGAGCCAACGACCTGCAGAACGACACCATCGATGTCATTGCCGATATGCTGGCCAACGGCAAGGCCGGACTTCTGGAGGTCAACCTCGAACAGAAGATGAAGCTCGCTGCGGCCGCCTCCTTCCCCTATGCCCTGCACGACTACACCGCATTCCTCATTGAGGGCATTCCCAACAAGGGACAGAAACTGGAGGACACCCGCGCACTCCTGCTGGAGGAGATGGAAAACCTCAGACGCGGCAATTTCTCCGACGACCTGCTGCCCTCGGTCATCGCCAACAAGAAGCTCAACTTCTTCAAGGGACTGGACGACAACAAGAACCGCGCAAGCACCATGGTGGATGCTTTCGTCAACGACCAGAAATGGGCCGACGTGGCCGGACTGCTCGACCGACAGAGCAAGCTGACCAAGCAGGACATCATCGACTTTGCCAACAAGCATCTCCGCGCAGACAACTACGTCTGTGTCTACAAGCGCACCGGAGTGGACTCCACGCTGAAGAAGATAGAGAAGCCCATCATCACCCCCATCCCTGCCAACCGCGAGTATGAGAGTGCCTTCGTCAAGGAAATCAAGAACTCGGAGGTGGCTCCCATCCAGCCGCAGTTCCTCGACTTCAAGAAAGACCTGACCGTCACCCAGACCAGCAAGAAGCTGCCGCTCGTCTACAAGAAGAACACCGACGACGGACTCTTCAATCTGGTGTTCCGCTATGACTTCGGCGACGAAGACGACATCCGATACAGCTACGCCGCCAACTATCTGGACTACATAGGAACGGCCAGCAAGAGCGTGTCGGAAATCAAGCAGGCTTTCTACAAACTGGCCTGCAACTACAGCGTGTCACAGGGCAGCAAGACCCTGCAGATCAGCCTCAACGGACTGAACGAGAACCTGCCGGCCGCCCTCAACCTGCTGGAGGACTTGCTGCACAACGCCAAGGCCGACCAGACCACCTGGAACCAGTTCGTTGACCTGCTCGACAAGAGCCACGCAGACGCCAAGGCCAACCAGCGTTCCAACTTCAGCTACCTGTGGAGCTATGGCACCTACGGCCCCTACAACCCCAACCGCAACAGCATCCAGACGGACGAACTGCGCAAGACCAATCCGCAGGAGCTGGTGGACTTGCTGGGCGGACTGAACAACTTGGAGCACACCGTGCTGTACTATGGCCCTTACAGCGAGAAGGAACTCAATGCCCTTCTGGCCAAGGAACACAAGACCGCCAAGAAACTGGCCACCGTGCCGCAGGGCAAGGAATACAAGATGGTGGAGCCCAAGAGCAACGAGATTCTCATCGCTCCCTACGAGGCCAAGAACATCTATATGCGCAAGTACCAGAACGAGGGCAAGACCTTCAATGCCGAGAACGGTGCCCTCGTGGGACTCTTCAACGAGTACTTCGGCGGCAGCATGAACGCCATCGTCTTCCAGGAGCTCCGCGAGACACGCGGCCTGGCCTACAACGCCGGTGCACTCTATGCACGCCCGGGACGCAAGGACGGCACGGAATACTTCTTCACGCACATCATCTCGCAGAACGACAAGATGATGGACTGCATCAACGTGTTCGACGACATCATCGACAACCTGCCGCAGAACGAGGCCGCCTTCAACCTGGCCAAGCAGGGACTCACCAAGAGCCTGCAGAGCATGCGCACCACCAAGGCCAATGTCCTCTGGGCCTACATCAACGCCAAGGACAAGGGACTGGACTACGATCCCAACAAGAAACTGTATGAGGCACTGCCCGCCGTCACCCTCCAGGACATCACCGACTTCGAGAAGCAGAACATCGTGGGCAAACCCTACCGTCTGATCATCCTCGGCGACGAGAAGAACCTCGATATGCAGGCACTGGAGAAGATTGCACCCGTGAAACGCCTCTCGCAGGAGGAAATCTTCGGTTTCTAAAATGATAACTTATAAATCCAATTGAATATGAATCCAGAATTCAAATACGCTCCTATGTTCCAGACGGGCAAGGACAACACCGAATACAGACTGCTCTCGAAAGAAGGCATCACCACCGCCGAGTTTGAGGGGAAGGAAATCGTCAAAGTGTCGAAGGAGGCACTGACGCTCCTGGCCCAGCAGGCTTTCCACGATGTGGAGTTCATGCTGCGCCGCTCCCACAACGAGCAGGTGGCCGCCATCCTGAGCGACCCGGAATCGTCGGAAAACGACAAGTATGTGGCACTGCAGTTCCTGCGCAATGCCGAAACCGCCGTCAAGGGCATCCTGCCTTTCTGCCAGGACACCGGCACGGCCATCATCCACGGAGAGAAGGGCCAGCAGATCTGGACCGGCTTCGAGGACGAGGAGGCCCTCAGCCGCGGTGTCTACAACACCTTCACGCAGGACAACCTGCGCTATTCGCAGAACGCGCCGCTCAATATGTACGACGAGGTGAACACCCGTTGCAACCTGCCGGCACAGATTGACATCGAGGCCACGGAGGGTGCGGAATACCGCTTCGTCATGGTGGCCAAGGGTGGCGGTTCGGCCAACAAGACCTACTTCTACCCCATGACCAAGGCCACCATCCAGAACGAAGGCACCCTGCTGCCCTTCCTCGTGGAGAAGATGAAGAGCCTCGGCACGGCAGCCTGTCCGCCCTACCACATCGCCTTCGTCATCGGCGGCACGTCGGCAGAGAAGAACCTGCTGACCGTGAAGCTGGCCTCCATCAAATACTACGACAACCTGCCCACCACCGGTGACGAGACGGGACGTGCCTTCCGCGACACCGACCTGGAGGCGAAGCTCCTCGACGAAGCCCACAAGATCGGGCTGGGCGCACAGTTCGGCGGCAAGGCACTGGCCCACGACATCCGCGTGATCCGCCTGCCCCGCCACGGTGCTTCGTGCCCCATCGGCATGGGCGTGAGCTGTTCGGCTGACCGCAACATCAAGGCGAAGATCAACCGCGACGGCATCTGGCTGGAGAAGATGGACGAGAACCCGACGGAACTGATTCCCGAGGAGTTGAGGAAGCCGGGCGAGGGAGCCAAGGGCATCGAGATTGACCTCGACAAGGGAATTGATGCCGTGCGTGCGGAACTGTCGAAATATCCTGTCTCGACCCGCGTCAACCTCAAGGGCACCATCATCGTGGCCCGCGACATCGCCCATGCCAAGCTGAAGGCTCGCCTCGACGCAGGAGAGGACCTGCCGCAGTATTTCAAGGACTTCCCCGTGCTCTACGCCGGACCGGCCAAGACCCCTGCGGGCTACCCCTGCGGGTCGATGGGACCCACCACGGCCAACCGCATGGATCCTTATGTGGACGAGTTCCAGGAGCATGGTGCCAGCCTCGTGATGATTGCCAAGGGCAACCGCGGACAGGTGGTGACGGATGCCTGCCAAAAGCACGGCGGTTTCTACCTCGGCACCATCGGCGGCGTGGCAGCGGTACTCTCGCAGTCGAGCATCAAGAGCATCGAGTGTGTGGAATATCCCGAACTGGGCATGGAAGCCATCTGGAAGATTACGGTAGAAGACTTCCCGGCCTTCATCCTCGTAGACGACAAGGGCAACGACTTCTTCAAGCAACTGAAGCCCTGGACACCCTGCAAAGCCTGACGGCAACCGGGGCACTTACGCAAACAAGCTCTCCTCCATTGCGGAAGAGAGCTCGTTTTTTGTATGCCGTCGAAGAAATGCTTACTTCTTGAACAGATGCGGGACAAACTGGCGGAGACAACGACGCCAGGTGAGCCATTCGTGGGCCGTGCCCTTCGACTCGTAGTAGGTGACGTTGATGCCCAGTGCCTTCAGGTCGTCGACCATGCGCGCGGTGCCGAAGTTCTCTTCCGTGCCGCAGCCCATGAACATATACTTCATCTGCTTGTTGAACTTGGCGGCATCGGCAAAGACCCCATTGTGGCAGGTCTTCACGTCCACGCCGAAGATGGCACCGCTGAAAGTGCCCAGATAGGCAAAGCGGTCGAGGTGGGTCAGCACGGTGTTGAAGCTCTGGAAACCGCCCCACGAGAGGCCGGCCATGGCACGGCTTTCGCGGTCTGTCTTCGTACGGAACGTCTGGTCAATCATCGGGATCAGGTCGTCCATGAGCACCTGATAGAACGAGGCTCCGTAGGCGTTGCGCACGTCATTGGGATTCTCTCCGCGCTTGGGAGCGAAGGGAGCCTTCACGTCGCCGCTCTCCATGACCACAATCATCGGCACACACTCGCCACTGGCAATCAGATTGTCGAGGATGTGGTTCATATAGCCCTGATGGCTCCATCCGGTCTCGTCCTCACCCATGCCATGCTGCAGGTAGAGCACGGGGTAACGCTTGTTCTTGTGCGTCTCATACTCGGCCGGGGTATAGACCATGGCGCGGCGGAACTGGCATTGCGAGGCGGCAAAATAAGTGCAGGAGCGCACCTGTCCCTTGGCCACGCCCTGCTGCGGACGGTAATAGTTGCCCTCGTCGCCTTCGGGCACGTCAAGGCCGCTCATCTGGCGGTGGCATCCGAAATAGGTGTCCGTGGCCGGGTCGGTCACCGACACGCCGTCCACGACAAAGGCATAGTAGTGGAAGCCCTCCACCAGGGGGGCCGTCATGCCGTACCATTCGCCGTTGGAGTCGCGGAGCATGGGATATTTCTTTCCGCAGATGTCCACCTGTACGTCGCAGGCCTGGGGAGCACGCAGGCGGAAAAACGCGCGCCGCTGGGAGTCAATGCGTGGGAAGTCGTTGCCGGCAATGGTGTTCTCGGCCACCTTTCCCCGCCAGGCGGCGGCGTGCATCTGTTGGGGTGCACCCAGCAACCGCAGCATCACGTCGGCATAACGCTTGCCGAGCAACCGGTAGCCCTCTGCCGTGAAATGCAGGCCGTCACCGCGCTGTGGACAACCCTTCGACGACACCACGTGGGCTGTCGGAATGGTCTTGGCGATGCTGTCGATGATGGCGTTGTGTGCGCCACAGGCTCCGCCCTGGTCGGTCTGCACCACCTCGCCCATCAGCAGGGGTACGTCAGCCGCTTTCAGGCCGAGGTCGGCAAGGAGGTCTTCATAGACGGTCTTCACACGCGCCGGCCAGGTCGGGTCTGCGGTGTTGGTCTCGCCCTGATGGAAGAGGATGCCCTTGACCACACCCTGCTTCATCGCCTCCTTTGCGGCGGCAATCAGACTGCCGTAGGGGTTGCCGTCGTAACGGCTGGCAATACGTTTCATCCAGTCGGGCTGCGCCTTCAGGTAGTCACTGTAGAGCCGCTTGTCGAACAGGTCGATGCTGGCTCCGCCAACGGCAGCCATCACCACGCCCACCCGGACATTTTCCGGAAGGAAATCCACCATGCGGCGACCGAAATAGTCGGCAGGGGTCAGTCCGGTTGTCGGGGCAACCAAGGGCGGCACTGCCGTGCGCCACTGGAATTTCTGCCATCCGGCCTTCTCGTCGCTGCAGACATTCATGGACAGGAAACGGGGGCTCACGCCGACCCGGTCGCAGTTCTCCGGAGTGGCATTGCCTTCCATGTTCGACTGTCCCAAGCAGAGATAGATTTGGAAATTGGGGTCTACGCCGTCTGTCGGAGCCGCGTTCCCGACGGGAGATGCACCGACGTGCAGTGCCATCATCAACAGTACGGAGGTTAGAATGTTTTTTCTTTTCATCATGATTACGGTTTTTATTGGTTATTGGGTGCAAATTTAGCAAAAATCCGCCACAAACACTTTGTCTCATGTTACACATACCATATAGATTGTATCAAATGCCAGGGCAGACGCATCAAATTTCCCGGCCTTTAACATATTCTTTGTTTTATTGTATATTAACTATTTGCATTTGGTTTTCCCGAAAATATTCCGTATATTTGCAAAGAATAATTTAACAACTAAAAGGCGCAAAATGAACATTATTGAGTTATC
>CAVJNH010000088.1:0-10233 GCA_963651005.1 Oscillibacter sp. MSJ-31 | reverse complement strand
TCATCACGGGCATCACCAAGTTCACGCAGATTTCCCTCTTCTCCGTGCTCAACAACCTCGTCAACATCAGTTTCCTTCCCCAATACGCCGCCCTATGCGGCATCACCGAACAGGAGATGACCGACAACTTCATGCCGGAGATTGAAGCCATGGGCAGGAAGTACGGATGGACTGCCGAGGAAACCGTCATGCAGTTGAAGGCCAACTACGACGGCTATCATTTCAGTGCAGAGAACATGGTGGATGTGTTCAACCCGTTCAGCCTCATCAATGCCTTGGACGAGGCCGACCTGAAGAACTACTGGGCATCGTCCGGTGCGACTTCACTGCTGCCGAAATTCGTGGACGACATGGAAATCCGGTTGGGCCAGTTTGACCCCTGCAATCTCATCCGGCAGACCATCGAAACGTCCGACGTAACGGGCGGTGGGGCGGAGCTGTTCCTCTACCAGTCCGGCTACCTCACCATCAAGGACTATAAGATGGGGGTCTATGTTCTGGGATTTCCGAATTACGAGGTTCGCCAAGCCCTCTACGACGTGGTTCTTCCTGCACTTACGCTACGGAAAACCGGTGACGTGCAGTCCGTCCAGGCCACTCTGTTGCTGGCCTTGCAGCTCGGCAACCTCCCGGAGGCGAAGAAAAGCCTGAAGGCACTCATCGCCGACGTGCCGTACAGCAACAAGAAGCTCGCCAGCATGGACATGGAGGAACGCTACCGCCTCATCCTATGCACGATATTCAATGCCATCGGTTGCCGGGTGGAGGTGGAGCGTATGCTCGCCACGGGCAGGATTGACATGGTGGTGGAGGTCACCAATTACATCTACGTCTTGGAGCTGAAACTCTCCAACAACGGCGGTCTTGCCGCTGCCGAGCGGCAGATTATCGACAACCACTATGCCGAGCCTTTCAAGGCCGGCAAGCGCAAGGTCATCGCCCTCGCCGTAGAACTCGACAGTGAGGGCAAGGGACTGATCGACTGGAAAGCAGTGGAAGCGTAATCCGCAGAGTCAACAGGCAACTGCAAAGTTAATAAAAATTCCATCGAACCCACCCTACTTTCGGATAAAAATCGTATCTTTGCATCGTGAACACAAAAAGGCAGTGCGTATGATGACAGCAACGAACGACAGGAGATTGCCGATAGGCATACAATCCTTTGAAAAGATTCGAGAGGAGAAGTATCTGTACGTGGACAAGACCGACATCGTTTGGAACCTTGCCAACAGCGGCAAAACGTACAATTACCTGAGCCGCCCCCGGCGGTTCGGCAAGTCTGTGCTCGTGGACACCCTCCAGGCTTATTTCGAGGGAAAGAAGGAACTCTTCGAGGGACTGAAAATCATGGAACTGGAGAAGGAATGGGTGAAACGACCCGTCATCCGCCTCGACATGAGCCGTGGCGGATCTACGGCGGCAGACGTTCGGGCCTATCTTGACCGGGCTTTTGAGCAATATGAAAAGACATTCCACGTTTCAATCAAGCCCACCGATTCCTTGGGAAACCGCTTTCATTCCATCGTCACTGCTGCTTACGAGCAGACCGGCTTGCAGGTCGCCATCCTCATCGACGAGTACGACTCTCCCTTGCAGCACTCCTGGAAAACGCCGGAGCATGAGGGGTGTACGGAGGTGTACCGCAGCGTCTTCGCCATCCTGAAAGCGGACGACCCCTACGAGAAATTCGTCTTCATCACGGGCATCACCAAGTTCACGCAGATTTCCCTCTTCTCCGTGCTCAACAATCTCGTCAACATCAGTTTCCTCCCCCAATACGCGGCCCTGTGCGGCATTACCGAACAGGAGATGACCGACAACTTCATGCCGGAGATTGAGGCCATGGGCAGGAAGTACGGATGGACTGCCGAGGAAACTGTCCTGCAGTTGAAGGCCAACTACGACGGCTATCATTTCAGCGCCGAGAACATGGTGGATGTGTTCAACCCCTTCAGTCTCATCAATGCCTTGGATGAGGCCGACCTGAAGAACTACTGGGCATCGTCGGGGGCGACTTCACTGCTGCCGAAGTTCATAGACGACATGGAGATACGCCTCAAGGACTTCGAGAACTGTCCGATAGACCGCGACACCATCGAGACCTCCGATGTTACTGGCGGCGGGGCGGAACTGTTCCTCTATCAGTCGGGCTATCTCACCATCAAGGGGTACGAAGAGGGACTCTATCTGCTGGGCATTCCCAACTATGAGGTGAGGAAGGCACTCTACAAGATTGTGTTGCCTGCCCTGACGATGAAAACCGATGCCCAAGTAATCACCACTCAAAACGTCCTCAGGCTCAACCTTCAAAGGGGCAACCTCCCCGAGGCGAAGAAATGCCTGAAAGCGCTCATCGCCGACGTGCCGTACAGCAACAAGAAGCTCGCCAGCATGGACATGGAGGAACGCTATCGCCTCATCCTATGTACGATATTCAATGCCATCGGTTGCCGGGTGGAGGTGGAGCGCATGCTCGCCACGGGCAGGATTGACATGGTGGTGGAGGTCACCCATTACATCTACGTCTTGGAGCTGAAGCTCTCCAACAACGGCGGTCTTGCCGCTGCCGAACGGCAGATCATCGACAATCACTATGCCGAACCTTTCAAGGCCGGCAAGCGCAAGGTCGTCGCCCTCGCCGTGGAGCTGGACAGTGAGGGCAAGGGACTGGTTGACTGGAAAGCAGTGGAGAACCAATAAATACGTCAATGAATGGAGATACAACTGAACGAATATCACAAGAAGGTCAATGCGCAAATGCAGAAGAGCATGGCTTACTGGCGAGAGCATCCGCTGTCGCTGGAGGAGTGCTTGGCTCAATTCAAGCGCTTGCGGGAACAACGGCTTGCAAGGGAGTCCAGATTGCAAAGCTGAGGCAATGGGCCGTTGAGGCTGGTTGTTGGATAGAGCATCCTGCAACGTTAGGGGTGTTCTCTGACCGAGGGTCGGAGAATGAGGTTTATATGGGCTACGATGGGATCAGCGTCT
This sequence comes from Oscillibacter sp. MSJ-31, assembly GCA_963651005.1. Taxonomy (GTDB): domain Bacteria; phylum Bacteroidota; class Bacteroidia; order Bacteroidales; family Bacteroidaceae; genus Prevotella. Next base: position 7,245 of record CAVJNH010000088.1, on the reverse strand, counting down.
ATAAACTGAACGACTTTCGCTATTCAGACGACAACTGGTCACCCATGCGAGAGAAGCCACGGTAGAAGAAATCAAGGCGGAGTTCGAACGTCTCGGCTTTCATGCAGAAGACCATGGCGAGTATTTCACCAATGGCATCCACGACATTTTCGATGCTGTGCCCAACAACGTCCTCGTTGGCGACGATGGCAACTACTATTTCATAGACACCATCATCTTCAAGTCGAATACGGATGGTTTGGATACTTACAAGAAGTATTCACCGAATTACACTCTTCCAAGATGATTAGTTTCATACCGGAAGGCTCAGTTGGGGAGATCCCCTCGTGTCCAGTCTGAGGGGAGGATACTGTTGGCTTCGCTTAAACCTTTTAATGTATTGTAGAAGGCCTCCGTGCAATAGATAGTGCCGTTAGAGGCCACATCTTTAAGCCAATCGTATAAAGCATAGCTGGGGAGGGGGAAGGGGCCTGTAGCATATATGGTCACGTTATCGAGCTTTGTGCAGCCAGAGAACATATACTGATAACAGTAGTCTACAAGTGTCGTTGCCGGAAGTTTTGGGGCTGTCGTGAGGTTTGTGCAGCCGGAGAACATACCAAAGTAGCAGTAAGAAGCAAGTGTCGTTGCCGGCAGTTCCGGGGCTGTCTGGAGGTTTTTGCAGCCGGAGAACATATAGTGGTAGCATCGGGAAGCAAGTGTCGTTGCCGGCAGTTCCGGGGCTGTCTGGAGGTTTTTGCAGCCTTTGAACATACCATAGTAGCATTGAGAAGCAAGTGTTTCTGCCGGAAGTTTTGGGGCAGAGGTCAGTGCTGTGCAGCCGTTGAACATTTCGCGGTAGCATTGGTAAGCAAGTGTTTCTGCCGGCAGTACCGGGGCTGTTTTAAGCCCAGTGCAGCCGTTGAACATACCATAGTAGCAGTAATCCGCAAGTGTCTCTGCCGGCAGTGCCGGGGCAGAGGTCAGTGCTGCGCAGCCGGAGAATAGGTCTCTGAATCTTGCATTATTCGTCTCTGCGGTGTCGTAGTGCTTATAGTTGACCAGTGTCCGTATGTCCCCAGATGCGGCTACGGAAACGTTGCCCGTAAATGAGATTTTGCATGGAGAATACGAATATGCTGTCTGTGTTGTTGTGCCGACCGAAGACACTCCGCGAAGCCTCAGCGTCCCGTTGTTGCCACCGAACGCCACTTCTTCCCCGGAGGTGACAGTCGTCCATGCGCCGTTTCCTACGGAATATTCGAAAGCGCCGCCTGTAAAACTGCTTCCTATCGTCATCTTGAACCCCTGTGCGGAAGAAGCCGTGAAGGTGAGATACGGAATGTTGTCCGTTTCATATTCCTTCTGTATCGACCCGGTGTAAATCCCCTTGCCCGTGATGGTGACTGTGCAGACGTGTCCGTCTTTGCTGTAGGACAGCTCGTAGTCGGTGCCCGCTGTCAGTGTTGCGTTGCCGTATTTGACGATGACCTCACTGGCTGTGGATGGAACGGCGCTGGGCCAAGTCACGCTGATTGACGTGTGGACGAGGCTGCGCTTCAGGTCGAAGTGGTAGTCGTAGCTCTTGCCCGCTTCGAAGGTTGCGTCCGCAGGGGCTTTGCCCTCATAGCTGACGTTGTTGGTGCTGATGCGGACAAAGGAAGCTGCTCCCTCGGTGACCTTTGTCTCCGGTGCGACGAGGATGGAGTAGTAACCCTCGCCGTCGTTGTGGGCGGTGTATATTTTGCCGTCGATGGAGAACTGGACGGTTGCGTCGGTGAGGGGAGTGGTGGTTCCCTCCTTGTTCACGTGCAGGCGGATGCGTGCCGCCTCGTGGCTGAATTGGAGTTGGATGGTGGCGGTCTCTCCGTAGGCCGCTGTGCCTCTGGCCGTCATTAGGTTGCAGCTCTCCTGCGCCGTCGTGGTGCTTTGGTTGTTGACGATGGTGGGGGCATCAGGCTCCTCGTCGCTGTACGGATACCACGCCGTGTAGTCGATTGCGCTCTTGTCCGTGCGGTAGAATGTATTGTCGCTGTCGAAGGGTTTCAGTGCACCGGTGGAGACATCCGCCACCTTGTACTTCTTCACCTCCGCGCCAATCTGGATGGCCACCTGTTCCCCACCGTCCCACGTGCCGTTAGTGGCAGCACGGGTGAATGTCGTAGTTACCCCCCCCTGTACGGCGGAGAATACGAGCGGTTGCGGCTCGGCGAGTGTGTCGCCGAGACCAGGGTCGGCAGCGCATGCGGCGCAGAGCGCCAGCATGGCTGCTGCGAACCCTTGGAGGAACAGAGGATGCTTCATGTCTCCCGGATTTTAGCTCATCGTGGCAGCACCGGTTGCGGCAGTGCCGTCTTCCCAATTGGTGATTTCCGAGGTCACGTCGAGTTTCGTCAGGTTCACCGTGATGGTGTAGGTGTATGCCTTGCCCGATGTGAGCACTACGCTGCTGATGTCGCCGTTGCTGCTGTCCTTTAGGGTGTTCGAGGTGAGTTTACCGCCGTTTTTGAGCGTCACTTTGATGAAGGTCGTGGCGAGGGTCTGCGGAACGACGATGGCGCTGCCCGTCAAGTCACTGCTTGTTGCCGTCATCACCTTGATGGCTGTTTGAGTGCCGCTGGTTCCAGAAACGGAACCGCTGGTGTTGTTGGCTGTGAGCGTGGTGGACGGATATACGTTCAGCAGCTCCACCGTCGCTCCGTCCAGGCTCGGACTGCCTGCGCCAGATACCAACACCACCGTGACCTTGGAGAGCAGATGCTTGAATCCGATGCTCACTGCATCGCTGGTGCGTGTTACGGGGTTGCTCGCCTTACCGTACATCAGGTCGCTGGCCTTGTAGTTGGCATCCGTGCTTTGGTCCTGCTTTATGGTGAAGGTGTTGTTAGCTGCAATGCTTGTCCCCTTGGGATAGACGGCAAAGATGTTCACACCATTGCCGCTGGTGGGGTAGTAGGGCTGTGACTGTGCAGTGGTCAACGTGGCCAGCGACAAGGCTCCGCTCTCTCCGACGGTGTAGACCAGCGGCTGGGCGTATGTGGTGACGGTGGATTGATTCTGATCTGTTGTCGTGGCTTCACTGATGTATACGTCCATCTCCGCGCCATTGTCGAACGCCGTGGACTGAATGGTTGTTGTTGCACGGGTGGTCTGCTGCACGTCCAATCCGCTCCTCAGTCGGATTTCGCCGTTCCATGGGTCTGTCTCGTTGGTGCACGCCGCCAACATGAGGGTTGCGGCTGCGATAAGTAGGGCTTTCTTTTCCATTTTCACTCTGTTTTTTGTTATTGTTATTTGTTGTTCTGTCTGTTTCGGTGGGGGAGGGTTACTCCGCACTGCCCTGGTCGCCCGTGGCGTTGCCCGGTGCCCAGTCGGTGATGATGGCCGACACGATGAGGGAGGTGCGGTTCACCGTGATGGTGTAGCGGTATTTCTTGCCGGCCTCGAAGCGTTTTGCCTGGGTCGAGGAGGCGAGCTTCCACGTGTAGTCGCCGAACTCCTGCGTATGGAACTCGAAGGCCATGCCCTCATAGTCTGCACTGGGGAAGACGATGGCCTCCGCATGGCTGCCGTCGGCTGCGGTGTTCAGCGTGATGGAGGCCGAGGCATCGGCGGAAGGCTTCACGTCGGTGTCTGTCAGCAGGTCGAACGTCCCCGTGGTGGGTTGCCCGGTGAGGGCGATGGTCATTCCTGCGAGGTCTGCCGCCTTGAGTCCGGCTCCCGGCTGGATGTCCATCGTGATTTTCGAGAGCTTATGGGTGAAGACGAACGGCGCGGTGTAGTCCTTGCGGCTCTTCCCCGTCACCTTGGCTGCCGCCATGAAGTCGATGGCCGTCAGGTCGCTCTGGTCGGCCAGACTGATGGTGCAGGCGGTCTTGTCGGCGGTCAGTCCGGTCTGGTAGGGATAGTAGGCGATGAAGTCGCGCGTCGTGTCGTCGACGGGCAGATAGATGGTCTCCACCTCGTTTTCCGCAGCGAAGGAACCGCTCGTGCCCTCGTTCTGCGTGACGTACTTCACGTTGGCGTAGGTGTCCACGGCAGTGCCGTTGAGCATGAAGACCCCGATGGCGTCGCCCGTCTGCCAGACATTGTCCATGGCGCGGGTCACGATGCCGCTCGTCACGTGCAGTGCCACGCGGTCGTCCTGCTGCGCCGTCTCGTCGCTGCCGCAGGCGGCGGTCAGCAGTCCGGCAGCCAGCAGTGCCAGTGTGCGCAGGCCCGTCCCTTTCGTTGTTGTCGTCGTTTTCTTTTCCATATACTCTGTTTCTTTATGGTTTTCCTTTTGTTTCGTCTGGATTCACTTCACTCCCACGTCCTCGCCCGTGCCGTTGCCCAGTTGCCAGTCGGTGATGGTGGTCTCCGTCACCTCCCCTGCCACGGGCAACCGCAGGTCGCCCAGCAGCACCTGGATGTTCGGGGAGAGGGCCGAACCGGACCCGGAGCCCGAGTCGGGCTTGTCGGACGGTTGCGGCACTTCCGTGCTGACCGTCTGCGAACTGCCGTTGTCGAAGACGAAGTCCACGGTGAGTGTCGGCGTGCCGGTGTCCTCCACGCCCAACAGCCGGAAGCTCGTGGCGAACGTGTCGCCCTCGCGCGTGAACGGCATGGTGGTCTCTGCGGCGTGGTCGGCGAGCAGACCCGTGGTGATGTCGACGGCACTTGCCACGCCCGTCAGCGTCGCCGTGGCCGAGACCACGCGCGTGTAGTCGCCCTCCGTGGCCGTCAGCACGATGTCGAGCCGCCGCACCAGTTGCTTCATCGGGAGCGTGACGCACACCGTGTCGTCGGCCACCACGTGTACGCGACTATAAGCGGAGAAGAGGTAGCCCGGGTCGGGCGCGATGCCCCCGGCTCCGTCCACGGCCTCCACCGTGGCCGTATTGCCGCTGACGGCGATCCGTTCCGGTCTGCTGAACGCGGCCAGGTCGTAGTCGCCCGGTGCGAGCAGTGTGCCGAACACGTTGGTCGTTCCGCCCACGATGTGTTCCTTCCCGTCCATGCGCAGCGTGTAGACCGGCGGAGCGGCCACGTCGCTGCCCTTGCTGCTCCAGTCCGTAGCCACCTTCACCGCGCCCAGGTCCGGGTGCGACGTGCGGTACAGCTGGTCCTTGGCGCAGGCCGTCAGCATCAGCGATGCAGCGGCAGCGAGGAGGGGGAATATCGTCTTCATTACGTTACGTTGTTTCAGATTTCTGCCGCAAAGATACGACAAGTTTTCAGTATTACCAAGAAAAAATCACCACTTGTTGCAACATTTTGTCCAGAAGTTGCAACATTTTGTCCAAAAGCTGCAACATTTTGTCCAATTGACCGCCATATTCTGTCCAATTGACCGCCTCGGGTCTATTTGGCTACCCCCCCCCTATGCTTCACGTATTCCGTCGGGGTCATGCCGTAGGTTTGCCGGAAGACGCGGTTGAACGTGGCGGTGTTCTTCATGCCGCACGTCTCGGCGACGGTGCGTATCGACCACTCGGGGTGTTCGCGCAACAGTCTGACAGCGTGTTGGATGCGCTTGCGGTTGATGTAGACCCGCGAGTTGGCTGCACCGCTGTACTGCCGGAGGATGCTGCCGAGCGTGTTCTTGTCTACCCCGATGAGGTTGCAGAGGTCTTCGCGGTTCAGTTCGGGGTCGAGATAGAGGCGTTCGGCCTCGATTTGGCGGTCGAGGGCAAGGAACAGGGCCGCGCTCCCGTTTCCGTCCGTAGTCTCCGTCGGTGCACCGGATGCAGGCTGTCCGGAGGCTTCTTTGGCGGAAAAACCGCCCATTCCATCGGCATTTTGCAGCGTCAGCCTACTGGCCAGTTCGTCCAGCGTCTGCGCCATGAAGCGGTTCTTCTGCCGCATCCTGCGGACGTGCAGCAGCATGGCCACGACGACCACCACCAGTACGGCAGCACCGCCGCACAGTCCCACAATCCACGTCTCGCGGACGTGCAGTTGCTGCTCCTTCTCCTGCGTCTCGTAGAGTGCGGCCAGCTCCTGGGCGTTGCTGTGCGCCTGCCGCGCCTGTAGGGTGTCGTTGATTTCCAGCACCTCGGCGTAGAGGTCGGCGGCGCGTCGGTACTGCCCCGTCTTCTGGCAGACCTCGGCCAGTCCCCATTTGGCGAACAGCATCATGTTGCCCAGTGTGTCCGACTGCGTGCGGAGCTTCGCCACCAGTCCGTCGTAGACGTGTGCCGCCTCGGCGTAGCGTCCCCGTTCGCGCAGGTAGTCCACGATGAAGTAGTCCCTGGGGTTGCTGACGGTGAGGGGTACGGCCTTCCATGCTTCGTAGGCCGAGTCGGCGCGTTCCGGCTGTCCGGCCTGCACCAGGTGTGCGGCCAGCTTCGCCAGTGCCGTGCGGCGGTTGCGCAGTTGCTGTTGGGGGTTCTTGCCCCATCGCGTGCCCTCGTGGGTCAGCTGCACGTTGCGTTCGTCGGTCGCCACGGCCCCGATGAAATCGTGCTTTCCGGCCAGGATGTTGCTGAGCACGTTCAGTTGGCTGTGCACCGTATGGTCGGCATTGGGGCGGTCTGTGTTGCCCATCAGTCGGATGGCCTCGCGGATGTAGCCGATGCCCTGTTGGCTGTCGCCCTCCCGGCACACGTGCTTGCCCATCAGCATCAGTCCCTGCGAGAGGTAATAGTCGTCGTGGGTGCGGCGTGCGAGGTCGATCAGTTGTCCGAGCCATTTCATCTGGTCGTTCTTCTGGCTGGCCAGTTCGCTGACGTTGCAAAGGCTGTACAGCGTTTCGAGGCGTTTCGCGTCGTCCTGCCGCACGTCCTGCCGGTCCAGCAGTTGCAGATAACGCTTGTAGGCTTCGTTGAACGCCATGTTGTTGTACACCGAGTCGGCCTCGTGCATGGCCGTGGCAAAGTCCGTGCTGTCGGCCTTTCCGCCGCCCGCCGTACACGCGGCCAGCGTCAGTGCCGCACAGAGTATCAATAGTTTACACATGGTTTGTGGTGGTTTCGCCCTGCGAAAGGTTCGATGAAGTGAGCGACCGGACTTCCTGCTCCGTCAGACCGGACAGTTCGGCAATCATCTGAATGTCCAAGCCACGCTGCAACATCGCCTTGACCATATCCATACGCCCTTCCGCGCGGCCTTTCTCCAGTCCTTTCTCCAGTCCTTTCTCCATGCCTTCTTCCAGTCCTTGCTTCAGTCCTTTCTTCAACCCTTTCTTCATGCCCTCTGCACGTCCTTCCGCGCGTCCTTCCGCGCGTCCTTCCTGAAAGCTGTCGGACAGCAGGGTCTTCTCCACGCGCACATTGTCCCAGAACT
>CAVJNH010000087.1:0-10434 GCA_963651005.1 Oscillibacter sp. MSJ-31 | reverse complement strand
ACTTTAGAACAAACTGGTGACAAATGGCGCACGTCCCGGTGTCAAACTATTGCAGAAACGGAAAAGAGTGCGTACCTTTGTTGCCGTAAACGGCAACGAGGGTGCTCACGCTCGAAAATGCAGAAAACGAGTTTTCCGCATTTTACTCGCTCAACCGCACCCGTGCAGCAGGGCAGCAGGGCAAGGAGGCAAAATTTTCACTCTCTCGGCAGAGAGAAAAAACGCTCTCGGCAGAGAAAAAAAACAACCGACACAAACAACAACAAACACAAACAACCAAAAAAACAGAAACACTATGGCAATCAAACTCAAAGCAAAGGAAACGCTCCAGCGCATCGGCGTGAGGGCCAAGAGCGTGGCCACGGCAGCAGAGGTCGCCTCCGACCTCATCACCACGCGCCGCGTCATCTTCACCCCGAACACCGAAATCAAGGACGAGCTGAAGAACACCAGCATCACAGTTGCAACGCCTTGACTGTGTGTTGTTGACCCTATCAAAATCTGACTATTACTCTGACTTTGCCTAAGTTTGAAATGCTGGTATAGGAAGCCTGTGCATCCCCATTCCGGTCTGACCAAACCTTTACCGTCGGGAAGTAGGTGCCGGGGGTGGCGTAACTGACAGTGGTGTCAAACTCTACGTGTTCTCCATCGGCACTCTAGGTGGCCTTTGACAAATCCACGGGCAGCGTGAACTGCTTGCTGTCATCAAGGCACCATGCTGCACGGACGACCCTGCCCGTGCCTTGCGGCACGTCCACCGTGACGTGGATGGTCACTTCCTCGCCCGGCTTCACGTCGGCACGTTCCTTGCCACGAATCAAGGCTACGGGCACAGGCTGCACACCGCCACGGTTCTTGCCGTCGGCATCCAGCATGACCTGTCCGTTCTCCACTTCGTAGTCCGAAGTGGGCGAGGGGGCGATGCCCCGTTCCACCCAGTCGCTCACGTCGAGCAAAGCCTGATAGAGGGTCGTGTTGTAGCCAACCACTTCAGTCGGGTCATCCACCTCGCCGTGGGTACAGCGGTCGGTGTACCATAGCCGAAAGTGGTCGTCCGTTGCACGGCCCAGATGCTCCTCTACCTGGCGGCGATACCAGTCGCCCTGCCAAGCGAAAGCCTCGCGATCCCAGACGGAACAGCAGAGAATCATCTTGCCATGAATCTTGCCCGTCGGCAGACAGCCGGCTGCGCCTCTGGTGATGCCGGGGCCTAACAACCGTGGACGTTGCGGGTAGATGGGGACATCGTTGTAGCCCCGGAACTGATTCCACACATAGAAGTCCTTCGTCGGCACCTGATGGCGGTAGTAGGTCTCCACGGCTATCCAGTCGCTGTTGTCCACCTGCACCGAGTCTCCCACAGAGAGTTGGGCCAACAACTGCGGACGGTTGATGGCGGCCAGTGTCACATAGTGGCCTTTGGCACCCGTTATCTGCAACTGTTCGCCCTTTCCTTTGCCGTTGAGCATGATAAGTTCTCCGCCCATCGTGTTCATCACGACCTCTTGGTCTATCTCGTAGGCCACGGGCTTCTCTTTTGCCTCCGTACCCATACTCGCCCAGGCGCGGTCTGCAGTGCCACGGTCAGCCTCCGACATTGGAGCTACCAATCCCAACTGCTCCGCCTCTCTCTGCCCAACAATGCGGCGCACCACGGCTTTCGTCTGAATATGGTCACGCTGCAATGACGGCGGATTGTCATAGCCCAAGTAGCCGGGCTTGTTCCAGAAATCCTCCCGGAAATATTTCCGGTCCATACCGACAATGCTGCGATAGAGCACCAGGAATCCGTGGGCATCCATGGTCTTGTAACCATACCATGCCTTGATGGGAAAGCCCATGCTTGTGGCCTCATGCAGAACCTGCCGCTGTTCGGCATCCAGTGTGGCATACGGGTCGCCGCTGCCTCCCGGCTCCAAGGCATCCACAATGTCGCCCATCTTGTCCCTCAGGATGCGGAGGGCATTCATCCGGACTGCAAACACATTGGGGATGGCTTGCGGCGAGCCAAGCACAAACGGCACGGCCCCGTCCCACACCCCTTCCGTCGACTCCATTCCGCCCGTGGTGCGATAGGCACCGCCACTGCCACCATAGCAATAGCCGTAAGGACGGCCACAGCCGAAAATGAGCCGGGCGATGTGTCGTGAAAACTCCGCACAGGCAGCATTGACCCGATAAGCCCCAATGGAAGCCTCTTTCTTTGTCGATGGGGCATTGAAGTCCAGTTTCCCTCCTTCGTTGGTTTCAATGAAGTAGGCTCCGTGGCTGATGCTGAACCCTATCGGGTTCTCCGCGTCAGGATAGGCCTGTGCCGCAGTCTCGCTGTCGGGGAACGGCGTGATATACTGGAAGAAACGCCCTGTAAAGTCCTTCTTGTCCACGGGAAAATAGAACGAGAAGCGTGTCCCGTCGTCGAAGCCGCCGTGGATATATCTACACCGGACAGGTCGGGTTATCACCTTGTCCACGTCCACAAACGGATTCCTGAACTGCGTGTCCTTGCAGACAAATGCGAACTGCTGTCCTTTCAGGCTTTTGGCAGTCGCACTGCCCACTGACAGCATCGCCACGAACAAGAATATGATTTTCTGCATAGTTCCTCAGTATTTGTTTCTGTCTTTCGTCCACCGATTGTGCAGCAGATGTGCTGCCATTTTCGGCTTGCGGTCTTGGGTGAACACGCCCTTGAAGTTCTTTGCCGCCACACGGAACATCGCCTGTCCCGTGGTGAAGTCGGCCAGATTCCAGATGTGCATTCCCACCACATACTCCTTCGTGTTGGCCAGATTCAGGTAGTCCGTGATGAAGTTGCATTGAAATTCCTCCGAGAACATGACACCATACTCCGAGTGTTCCCCGGGAATGGCATCCGCCCCGAACTCCGTCAGCATAATCGGCTTGTGATATAGTCCGTAGATGCGGTCCAGTTCATCGTCCAGCACCTTGATGGCCGCGGGCATATCCCCGGGATTGGTGTACCACCCATAGTAACGGTTGATGCAGATGATGTCACAACACCCCAGCCAACTGGCAGGGCCTCCAGACACCCCCACGAACGTGGCCAGGCGTGTAGGATCCATCTCTTTGGCAGCCCTTACTAGTCCGCCTAAGAAGTGGATGGCCTGTTCGTTTTCGCGGTCGTTGCCTTTCTGTTCCTTTCCGTCGTAGTTGGCACCGCCCATGCCCTGATAACTCGGTTCGTTGGCAACGCTCCAGACAATCACCGACGGATGGTTCTTGTCGCGGGCAATCATCTCCCGCAGATACTGGTCGCACACCACTCGCCGGCGGTCGATGTTCTCCTGCTCGTCATAGAAGAACAAGCCCACCGACGGCATCTCGTCGATAATCAGAAATCCCAGACGGTCAGCCATTTCATAGACGCTTTCATCGTAGGGGTAGTGCGACGTGCGGAACGAGTTGGCCCCCGTCCACCGCATCAGCTCGAAGTCCTTCACTGCCACAGGCTGGGCAAAGGCCCGGCCGAACACGGGGAATCCCTCGTGCTTGCCAAAGCCGCGCAGTTTGATGGGCTGACCGTTCAACAACAGTCGGTTGCCCTCCACGGCAATGGTTCTCACGCCCGTCTGACAACGGTAGACGTCCACCGTCTTGCTGCCGTTCATCAACGCTACTGTCGTCTCGTAGAGATACGGACTGTCGGGCGACCAGAGCTGTACATGGGGAATTTTCACCGTTGCCGTTGCCGTATTGCCGGAGAAGTTGAAAGTCTGGCTTGTCACCTTGCCGTCCTGCCCTTTCAGGCTGACACGGCCACGCTGTGCCGACCCCGTCTTTTCGACCTTCACCGTCACTGTGCCGTCGAGTGCCGTGCTGACGGTGACATCCCTCAGACTGCCCTTTTTCGGTACGGTATAGAGCAACACGTTCCTGTGCAGCCCTCCAAACGGGAAGAAGTCATAGTTGGTGTGCGGATAGTTGCGTCTCGATGCTTTGACATTCCCTAAAGGTACACGGTCGGCCCGTAGCTCATTCTCCACCTCAATCGTGATGTGGTTCTCTTGTCCGTACTTGACCGCCCCGCTGATGTCGAAGGCAAAAGGCAAATGTCCGCCCTCGTGCATCCCCACGTTCTGCCCGTTCACCCGGACCTTCGCCAGATAGTTGGCACTGCCCACACGCAGGAAGACCCGTTCCGACTTCCAGGCCGTCGGCACAAAGGTCGTGCGCTCGTACCACACACGCCCCATGTAGTGGTGCAGTCCTTCTATCTGGTCGTTCCAACTGCCGGGCACGGCAATGGGCACAGAGGTCTCTTGCCCCTCCGTTCTGAAATCCCACACGCCCGATAGGTCGAGCACGTTGCGGTATTCATTCTGCTGTGGCAGCAGGGCGATGTCGCGCCAGTCGGCCTGTGGCAGATCTTCCGCCATCAGACTCATTGCCGTCAACAGCATAGTTGCCATTACTATTCTCTTCTTCATAGTCTTAACAGATAACACATCAAAGTAAAAAAAGAACTACCATCCGGGGTTCTGTTCGAGATTCGGGTTGTTGTTGCGGTCGCTCTCCGGAATGGGGAACAGTTCGTTCTTGCCCGACTTGAAACCAACGCCGACAGCGGGGGTCTCCAAGATATGATACTCCGACGGACTCTGAATCGTGGTCGTACCGTCCTTATATCCCAAGAACTTATACTCATACTTGCCGCTGTTGGCCAGTTCAGTGGCCGCATCGCCCCACCGCACGAGGTCGATGAAGCGGACACCCTCGTAGAACAGCTCGGCGCGGCGTTCGGCCTTTACACCGTAGGTGGCGTTGTCCATGTCCAGTGCAGGCGCATCGGACAGACCGGCACGACGGCGCACGATGTTCAGAGCCTCCAGGCCGCTCATGGCTCCGGCACTGCCACCTTGAGCCACGGCTTCGGCATAGTTCAGCAACACCTCGGAGTAGCGCATATAGGCCAGATTCTTCTTGCAGAATTGGAAATAGATGTATCCACCGCCCACGATGTCGGCCCGCATCGGCTGGAACTTCACGTTGAAGTAGCCTTGGCAGTTGTCTATCTGGGACATCACGCCCTTGTCGCCGCTGTAGGAATAGACGTGCTCATCCAGCAAGTCCTCGTAACTGGCGATGGTGCCGCGGTGGCGGTTCGACTTCTCGCCTGATGCCGTTACGTCGTGAGCAGCCATAAACTCTCCGAACGCTGCCGATACACCGCCGCCGAAGCCCCATGACTGGCTCTGGCTCCAGTCACTGGGCACCTTCAACTGAGCAGTGGCCAGTCCGAAACAAGCCACGTCGAAACGTCCCTCCTGTGAGGCGGCATTGCCGGCATCGTCGTTGAAATCAAACTCCCAGATGTATTCCGGAGAGAAGTCCGTCGAACTGCTGCGGAGGGAGTTGTAGTCGGGTTCCAGGGCATATTTGCCGGTGGCAATGACCTTCGTGTAGAGCGTCTGAGCCGCCTCCGGGTATTTCTTCTCCCAGAGATAAGCCTTGCCAAGATAAGCATACACGGCTTCTTGGGTCAACCGTCCTCCGATGGTCTCCTGTCCGTCCATACTGCTCTTGGAGGGCAGTTGGCCGGCCACCTCCTGCAGTTCCTTCTCGATGAAAGCCCAACTCTCGGCGGCAGGCGTATTCCCCTCACTGCCTGTCAAGATATGGTCGGCCAACGGCGGGTTGCCGAACAACTGCACCAGATTCATCATCGCGATGGCACGGATGGCACGGGCCTCGGCCACCACACGACTCTTCACCGTCTCGCTGGCCACAGGATTGTCAGGCACATTTTCTATAATCATATTGCACCAGTAGGCGAGCTTATAGTAGTAGGTCCACACCATGGAGTAGGTCGTGCTCTCTGAGGTCTCGTTATACTTATAGTACTCCGCCAGTTCACCGCCCATCCGGGCCAGTTCGTAACGCATACTCTTGGCGCAGTCGGAAATCTTTCCACCCATGGAATGCCAGTTGAAAGCGTCACCATGTACCTTACTGTATACGGCTGCAATAAACGAATTGACCTCGTTGTCGTCGCCCGTGGTATAGACCTCCGTACCGGTCACTCCGCGCTGTGCAATGTCCAGTTTGTCCTCGGAACAAGCTGCCAGCATCACCGCTGCCACAGCGGCCATCATGTAATATATCCTTTTCATAGTTAGAATCTTGTTATAATATGTTCTTGTGTTATGCAGTATAAAAAACGTTTTTCCTGTCGGTTAGAAACCGATGTTGACACCGAAGGAGAACGACCTTGAAATCGGGTAGCCGCCGAAGTCACATGCCATGGCATTGGAGTCTGTCGGACGCACCTCCGGGTCGTTGCCGGGATAGTTGGTGAAAGTGAAGAAATTGTCGAGTGAGACAAACGCACGCAGCGCATCCAGTCGGATGGTCTTCAGTAGACGCTTCGGCAAGGTGTAGCCCAACTGAATCTGCTTGATTTTGAAGAATGAACCACTAAATACGAAGGCATCGGAGTTGTAGAACTTGGTGTCCTTCTGATAGAGCGCACCCGGCAGCGAGGCATTGGTGTTGCCCTCCGTCCAGCGTCCCTCATAAAGGAACAGCGGTTTCTGCTCTGACTGGCCTGCCAGGCCGTAGAGAATCTGTGAACCGTTTGAGCCTGCACCATAGACAGAGAAGTCGAAGTTCTTGTAATTGAGGGCGATGGTGATGCCATAGGTGAAATCGGGGATGCCCTTGCCCAGGTTCACGCGGTCGGCATCGGTAATCTCGCCGTCTTCGTTCACGTCCACATAGATGGCTTCACCGGTCGCCGGGTCGATATGGTCTATCTTGTAGCCGCGGATGTACCACAGCGGATAGCCTTCTTCGAAGAAGGTGGCATAGCCCTGTCCGCCTTGGATGGTGGCACCGTTGATGCGGATTCCCTCACCGCGATACTCCGCCACCTTGTTCTTCACCGTGGCCAGATTCCCCTTCACACTGTAACCCAAGTCGCCAATCTTGTCCTTCCACTCCAGTTCAAACTCAAAGCCGTGGTTGTTCACGCGACCCAGATTCTGCCATACACGGTCGGAGCCTGTGGTCAACGGAGCCACTGACTCCACCAGCAGACCCTCGGTGTTCTTGTTGTAGTAGTCCACCGTGAAGTTCAGCCGTCCGTTGAAGAAACGCAGGTCGAGACCCAGGTCAAACTGCTTCGACTCTTCCCAGCGCAGTGTCGGGTTGGCAAGGCGCGATCCGGGGTAGACTCCGCTATAGAGCTGGCCGTTCATATAGTAGGAGTTGTTGGCGGGCGAGATGGGGAAGTCGGTCACCGTGGCACCGGAGCCGAGGGTGGCGCGGTACATATATCCGCCGTTTGAGGCCAAGTTGCTGATGGAGCCATTCTTGCCGTAGCTGATGCACAGTTTGCCGAAGGTCAGCGGACTCGTACCACCGGCAATGCTGTTCTTCATAAAGTCCTCCTCGGTAAAAATCCAACCTGCCGACACGGAGGGGAAGTAACCCCAGTTGTGGTTCAGGTCAAGATAGGCGGCATCGTAGGAGTCGGCACGGAAGTTGAACTGCACGTTGTAGCGGTTCATGAAACTCCACGAGACACGTCCATAGTAAGCAATCTGCCGTTTGGTGTCGCGGTAGCCCTGGATGTTGTCGTCAGCCGATGGCGTGGAAAAGTCCAGATAACGGTAGTTCGAAGCCTCGCTGGTCAGGGCGTTGGTGTTGGCGTAGGTGCGGTCGGTCTCGTAGTCGCTGTACGACATTCCGGCCATCAGGCTCCAGTCGCCAAACGTGGTGTCAATGTTGTAGTTGGCAAAGTTCTCCCACTGGTAGTACCGCTGCGTGTGCTGATAGTTCTCCAAATAGGGGCGTTCGTCCAGGTTCAGGTTGCCGAAGCTGTCCCATCCCGACGGCAGGTAGCGGGTGGCTACCAAGTTCATGAAGCGGTAGCCCAAGCGGGTGGTGAATACGAGACCCTTGATCGGCTTGATGTTGGCGTAGGTCATGCCGTTGATGCCGTAGGCCTTGTTGCCGTTCTGGTCCAGATCGAAACTCTTGATGGGGTTTGTCTGCGCATGGTCCTGCCACGACACACCGTAATACTTGCCGTTGTTCTGATACGGATGGAGGCCCGCATCAATGGCATCCTGTACATAAGTGGGAACGGCTCCGTCGTAATAGACCGGTGTCAGTGGGTCTATCCGGGCTACCTTGGCCATCTGGCCGTACTGTGCGCTCCCTTCGGCAATCACGCCGGCATCAATATAGGTCAGTGCATTGTTCGTGCCCACCTCCAACCACGGCTTGGCATTGTAGGTGGCGTTGATTTGCGCCGTGAAACGTTTGTAGAGGTCGCTCTTTCCGACGAGCATTCCGTTGTTCTGCATATAGCCCATGCCTAAGTAGAACGTGCCGTTCTTGTTGTTGCCGGCAATGCCGAGATTGTATTTCTGCATCACACCTGTCTTGAAGAGTTCGTCCTGCCAGTCGGTGTCGGTCTTTCCGTCATAGTATTGGTCGAGCATGGTCTCGAACGAGCCGGGAGCGGCCTCCTTGTTGTATTCGATGAACTGCTGAGCGTTCATCACCTTCATCTTTTTGGCCAGATGGGAGTAAGTCAACTGGGCATCGAATGTAAATTTCGTGTTTCCGTCCTTGCCGCCGTTCTTGGTCGTGATGAGCACCACACCGTTGCCGGCCTCTGCTCCATAGATGGCAGCCGAGGCGGCATCCTTCAACACCTCGATGTTCTCAATGCTGCTGGGCTCCAGATAGTCGATGCTCGACACCTTCAGACCATCCACCACATAGAGGGGATTGCTCGTGCCGTTCGACGAATAACCGCGCACACGGATGGTGGGCGAGGCTCCCGGCGCACCGGAGTTGTTCACCACCTGCACACCAGACACCTTACCCTGCAGGGCTTCGGCGGCATTGGCACTCACCTTGTTCTTCAGGTCGTCGCTCTTGATGCTGCCGATGGCTCCCGTTACGTTGCTCTTCTTCTGCACACCGTAGCCGATGACCACCACGTCGTTGAGTGTCGTGTCCTCGGGTTTCATCGCCACCCGGAAGTTGCTCTTGCCTGCCACCGGCAGCTTCTGGGTCTGGTAACCGATATAGGAGATGCTGATGATGGCTTTCTCCGATACGTTGTTGAGGATGAAGTTACCGTCAAAGTCGGTCACGACACCCACACCGTCGCCCACGGCCACGGTGGCCCCGATCAGCGGTTCTCCGTTCTCGTCGACAACGGAACCCGTCACTTTCTTTCCCTGTTGCTGCACGTCTTGTACAGCCTGTCCGTCGGCAGCTTGCACCTGTGTCGGAACCAGTGCAAAGGTTGCTGCCAAAAGCGCGCAAATAATCTTTTTCTTTGCCATAAATGTATTGATTTAGATGTTTGTAATATTGAAGTTTCAAAGTTTGATGTCCTTTGTCGTAGTCGTGAGACCATTACCCTTGACCGTGATGGATACCGTGCCGCCCGGTCCTGCCTTGACGACGGCTAAGGAACGGCCATAATATGTCGTATAACACCCTGTCTGGAAATGCTCTTCAGTGACGGGAACGGCACTGCCATAGCCGAGCAATGTGCCGCCGGAGACCTTCACCGTGAGTTGTCGGTCACGATTGGGAACAACTATACCACCACAAGTCAGGTCGATGTCGATAAACATCAGTTCGCCGGGTGCGTAGTCCGTCTTTTCGGGGGTGATGGTGATGGCCGTATGGCCAGTACCGGAAGAGAGGGATGCTTCGTGCTCCTGACCATTGGCCTCGGTGGTGACGGCTCGCAGGGTACCGGGCTGGTAGGTCACATCAAAGGTGGCTACATGGTCTTTCACCTCCTGTTCGCCCATAAACTCATTATTCCGATAGAGGCGTGCTTTCTTGGCAGAGGTAAAGACTTCCACCTGTGTCGGCTTCCCCTCACAACCCTGCCAGTTCCAGTTGGGGATGCTGTTTGTGCCGCGCCACGATCCTTTGATAAGTGCTTTGTCGCTAATGGGACGCACACCGATATAGGGCAGACCGTCGTTTTTCCACACGGCTTTCGCCCGCAGGGCCTCACCTGTGGGATGGCCGAGGATGTCAAGTGCACCTGCGCCTGCCAACAGCCAAGGATAGTGTTTGATAATGGTCTGCGGACTGTCGGAGTAGTACCAAGTACCCAGACCACATTCGCCGATATAGTCCCATGCCGTCCACATGAAGTCGCCAATCAAATAGGGCAGTCGCTCCACTTTCTCCCAGTTCTGCGAGAGGTCGAAGGGGTAGGTCTCGGCTCCCACCACAATCCGCTCGGGGTGTTCCGTTCCATCCGCCTCATAGCGGGCGTGACCATAGTTATAGCCTGCAATGTCGAGCACTTGGAAAACGGGCACGGTAGAGGCATCCACTTCGGGTTGCATCACGACCTTTGTCTGCCCCGCAGAGTCAACCAGCAAGTGCAAGTTGTCTGCAAAGTTACGAATAATGTTTGAA
>CAVJNH010000086.1:2385-10452 GCA_963651005.1 Oscillibacter sp. MSJ-31 | reverse complement strand
GCCATGCTCTTTGACTGCTCGGCGGATAATATCGTGCTGCATCTGAAAAACATATACGACACAAAGGAGCTGGACAAGGAAGCAACTACCGAGAAAATCTCGGTAGTTCAACTGGATAGACTGTTCCAATCTGACTTTGATCTCTTTATCCCATGTTCAGTGACGGTCAAAAAAATAACTTGGTATGATTTAATCGTCACTTAGCATCGTATCAGATGTGATTTTCGCGCTCCCTCGCCCCACCTCGTGGGAAGAGGTGGAGGGTTTCCACCCGTTTCGGGGCGCAAAGGTAGGCATAATCTGGGAGCTATCGGTCGTTGACGCGTTAAAAAGTGTGAACGACACACTATTTTCACCCATTTTCCCTAAAAAACCGTGAAAAAATCCTCCACCTCTTCCCACGAGGTGGGGAGTTTTCATGCGGTTAATCAAGATGCGTATGACATTGAATGATAGAAGAATAACGACGAAGTGGAGCCGGTGGATGGTGCTGTGCCTCTTTTGCTGCGGTTTCCAGATGGAAGCCCATGCGCAGGACGTGGCACTCAAGACCAACGGACTCTACTGGGCCACCACCACGCCGAACCTCGGACTGGAGGTGTCGATCGACCGGAAATGGACGGTGGAGTTGGCGGGCGGCTACAACCCGTGGACGTTCAGCGACGGCAAGAAGATGCGGCACTGGTTGGTGCAGCCGGAACTGAGATACTGGATCTGCGAGAAATTCGAGGGCCATTTCGTGGGGGTACACCTCCACGGCGCACAGTACTTCGGCGGTTTCAAGGACAAGCGTTACGACGGCTACCTGGCCGGAGGCGGCATCACCTACGGCTACGACTGGCTGATTTCGCCCCATTGGAACCTGGAGGCGGCGGTCGGCATCGGCTACGCACGGCTCTGGTACGACAAAAGTCCGCGCATCCCCTGCGTGAAGTGCAAGGTGCAGGAACACGCCGACTATTTCGGCCTCACGAAAGCCGCCATCTCCATTGCTTATTTGTTCTAAAGGATAGAAGATATGAAGAGAAGACAACGATATACGCTGGCCGTCGCAGCCGCCATGGTGGGACTGACCGTCGGTTGCGCCTCCAACCGGAAGGTGAACGAGGGCGTGACCGTCAGTCCGTCGGCGGCGGTGCTGACAGCGGACAGCAGCGGACAGACGCAGATGGATCTTCATTTCCGCATCCCTGCCCGCTACCTGTCGCAGCGCAACCGGCTGGTGATACTGCCCCAACTGGTGGTGGACGACCGCGTGAAGGAGGAATATCCGCCCGTCGTGCTCGACGCACCCGTCTACGGCAAGAAGACGGAGCGGCGCAAGGTGCTGGAGGCGTATGCCGACCCCTATGCGGAACGCGCCGTGGCGGTGGAACGTCCCTCCGTGGCCTTTGAGATTCCCTACCGCCAGACGGTGCAACTGCCCGCGGACGTGGACAGTGCCTGCATCGTGGGCGTGGTGACCACCGACGGCTGTGGGGAGTGCTCGGCCACCGACACAATCGCCTTGGCCTCCGTCCGCAGACCCGCCGCCCCCGTCGTTGCAGAGCCGGAACCGGATCCAGAGCCAGAGCTGGTCTGGATAGAACCCCAGTTTGTGGAACGTCCCAAGGTGGTGGAGGGCAAGGGCGAGGCCAACCTGCAGTTCGGCATCAACAAGCACGACATCGACTCCACCCTGGGCAACAACCGCGAGGAGCTGGAGCAGATGGTGCAGACGCTCGCCCCGATATTGAACGACACACTGGCCACGCTGACCTCGTTCTGCGTCTATGGCGTGGCTTCCGCCGACGGGCCGTTGACCCTCAACACGGCCTTGGCCCGACGACGCGCGGAGGCCGCCGTCGACTGGCTGGCCGGTCGGCTGAATCTCCAGCCGGAGGTGCGGCGCATCATCACCGTCGGGTCGCGCCCCGAGGGTTGGCAACCGGTGCTCGACGCGATGGAGGCCGACGGCCATCCCGGTGCGGCGGCAGTGAAAGCCATCCTGGAGCGGTATGCCGACAGCAACGACGACGTGCAGGAGCGATACATCCGCCGCTTGCCGTGCTGGAACGCGATACGCGACAAGTATCTGCAAAAGGCCCGCAAGGTGGAGTACGTGTACAGCTACACCGTCAAGAGTTACAGCAACAACAAAAGGTAAAGCGTGATGAAAAGCATATACTTCCTCCTGGTCCTGTGTCCGCTGCTGATGGTCAGCTCCTGCATCCGCGACGAGGTGCCGCCCTGTCCGGCGCTGTCCGTGCAGATCGGCGTGAAGGACAAGAACTACTTCAACGTGCGCAAGGTGGCGCAGGAGCGGATGTTGGACGAGGACCTCGCGTTCCGGGAATACGTCCCGACCCTGTACTACCGATTGTGTCCGCTGGGCAGCAACGAACCGGTGGCCGAACGGGAATTGTTCGAGGTGGAGGGTGAAGACCAGACCGTCTCCATCCGGTTCGACGACCAGTTGCCGCACGGCACGTATGTGCTCACCGTATGGGGCGGACTGAAAGACCTGTCATCGTTGGACACTGACCGCACGACCCTCGCGCTCCATCCCGACGACACGGAGGGCGAGGATGTCTACCTGACGAACGACACGCTGGTGTACGATGCGTGGCACTACGACTACACCGTGGAGATGGAACGCACGAAGGGCAAGATCATCGTGATGGCCGACAACCTGCCGGACGACATCCGGTGGTCGGGACAGACGGCCAGCGGACTCTACCGCACCGTGGACCGGGGCTTTGCCTACGCAGGCACGGCGGAGGTGCGTGCCGGGGGCGAATGGACTCCCGGCGAGGAGGTGATGGCCAAGACCCTGCTGAGTCCGTCGCCCACCAAGGGGACGGTGCTGAAGGTGAACTTCTACGATGCACCCGACCGGACCATTCCGGCGGCAGTGCCCGACAACGTGAAGGTCACGATGAAGCGCAACGAACTGACCGTACTGAAATACGTGTACGAGGAGGGGCGGTTCTCCATCTACGTCCTGGTGGACGACAACTGGGAGAAAGTACACGACATGGTGGTCGACTGACCGTCAGAGAGAGAAAAGTGAATTAAAATAATCGTATAATTTTATTTATTTAGGACAACATGAAGAAAATGATTTTCAAGACAGCCAGTCTGCTGACCGCAGCGGTCGCGCTGGCATCCTGTAGCAGCGAGGAGGACTTCAGCTATACGAAGTCCGTCATCGAGTCGGCACAGAACGTCACACTGGCCGTGGCCAACACGGGCGACAACTTCGCCACCACCCGCGGTACGGCACGTCCGCTCTACAGCTCTGCCGCCGCACAGAACATCGAGAAGGTGAAGGTGGTGATTTATAAGCTGGGCGACCGGGGTCAGATAACAACCAATGAAGATGCTGCAAAGAACATTGGTACCTTCACTCAGTACGGTACACAGACCATCGTGGCCCAGAAGGTGTTCTCGCCCTGGATGAAAAACGGTGTGAGCAATGCGTACAGCGACCAAACCACCGGCAACGGTCGCGTGGCTTCGTGGACGCTCTCCTCTACCGACCAGATCACGAGTGAGGGTGTGTACATGGCCTACGCTGTGGGGTACAACGAAGGGGAGTACAGCGCGTTGGGTGAAACTGCCGCTTTCAATACCATTACAAAAGCAAGCAATCCCAACTCCTTCACCTTCCCCTTGACCGTGGCACAGAACACGAAGGGGGAACAAGAGGTTGCCCCCAAGGTGTGTGAAATCTTCGCAGGCAGTGCCCCGTTTGTGGTCACGGAGAAAACGGTTTCCGAAAATGGTCAAGACACAAAATATTTCGAGTTCAACGTGTCGTTGACGCTCCACCGTCAGGTGGCCGGCACCATCGGCTACTTCACGAACATCCCGGTGAAGGGCAATGCCGACCATGCCGAGGCAGTCGGCGAAAAACTGCGTCTGGTGGCTTCCTACCGCAGCGACAACATGGTGTTCGCCGCCTTCAACAGTGCATACACAGGCAGTGAAGGAAAACCGACTACTGCTAATGTGGGGTACGTGGTGAACGGTTATGACGATAACGGCAAAACACAGACCGCCGATGCCATGTTCTACGGGTCAAGCAAAAACGATGCCTACACCGTGTATGAGGTGACGCTGAGCGATTGGTTTAAGGGAACAGCCGGTAGTCCCGTTGCGATAGACACCGACAACAACGGTTTGCTGAACAAGAACGATGCGGGTTGGACGAATCCGCTGGATAAAGACAACAAGTATCCCAACGTGCAGACCGGCACGGTGCTGGGCAGCTCGTTCCTCTTCCCCTTCGCCATGGTGGCAGACAAGCCGACCCTCCAGTTGCAGATGCTGGACAACACAGGAACCATCATCCGCTACTGGAACATCCGTTTGCAGACCAGCAGCAGCACGGACTCGCAGATTAACAAGCAGGTGACTAAAGTTGCTGCCGATGGAACTACAACCATTGGCACTGAAGATGCCACAAAGGAAAACTACATCAACTACAGCATCCTCCGCAACCACCTGTACAACATCGGTATGAGAGACAACGGCGACGGTGACGGCGGCTCCGGTGGCGGCGGTGGCACTGGCGCCGGTGACGAGGCTCAGGACCTGAACAACGAGAACCTGATCCTGCGCGTGAACGACAACTGGGAGATGATTCACAAGTTGGATATTGACTGATAGGCCGTGAAGCGCATACAGATTGTAGTCTTGTGCCTCGCACTCCTTGCGGGTGTCTGTGCCGGTTGTGCAGACCGTGAGGCCGAAACGGTCCCCGAACGGAAGTATGCCGACGGGAGTATCGTCCTGCGGGTCGGTACCTCGTCGCGCATGCGGACGAGGACGGCGTTGGCCGGTTCGTACAACCTGCACCACGTCCGTCAGGTGTATGCCATTCTCTATCAGGGCGAGGGCGACGAGGCGACGTATGTCTGCCACAAGAACCTCGACTGGAGCCCGAAGGATTCGACAGACTATGGCGAGGGTGTGGTGCAGGAAAAGGCGTTTGAACTGGAAGTGCCGCACACGCTCCAGTCGGGCAGCAAATGCACGCTGTTGTGCGTCGGACTGGACGACCGGTCGGGCACGACCTACGGACTGACGCTCGACGCCAACCACACTCCGTCGTTCTGTGCCGCAGGGCAGACGCTCTCTTCAGCCAAGGCCATCTTGGCTGACGGCCAGTTGACGAAATACTCGGAACTGTTTGCCGGATGGGACACGCTCACCTACCAGCGGAAGGACACGACGGCGGTGTCGGTGGAGCTGACCCGCCGCGTGGCGGGCGCATACGCCTATCTGAAGGACATCCCGGTGCAAGTGAACGGCAAGGACGTCAAGGCCATCCAATGGGTGTTGGGAAACCGTCCCACCACGCAGATCGGACTGGCGCGGAAGCGACGGGACGACGACGGCACGCTGCCAACCGACTTCGGCAGCGGCAGCAATACGGCCACGGACGCGCTGGTGCTCGACAAACTGACGTTGGCAGACATCGCCACAGCCAATACCACTACCAATCTGTATGAAATCAACGAGACATACACCAAACCGCTCGGACTGTCTGCAAACACACTGCTGCTCAGTGCTTACCTGCTGCCGATGGCGGCAGGAGACGCAGACTACACGCTGGCGGTGCAGCTCCTGGACACGGACGGCACGGTCATCAAGACGTTCCCTGCCCAGTGGAGCAATGCGCCGACGGCTGCAGGAACGGCGACAAAATATTCGATTTACCCCAACTACGTGTATCATGCCGGGACGCGATCGGAGGAGAGCGACCGGCCGGCGAGCCTTGCCGGCGACCGCATCGAACTGGTGGTGCAGCCGTGGACGGAACTGACCATCAAGACGGAGTTCCCGAAAGTGCCGCTGGAAGCCACCATCGACTACGACAAGAATCCGTCGTCCTACATCTACGACTGCATCAATACCACGGACAAGATCACCATCATGCCGTCGCTGATGCAAAAGTCATGGACGCTGACCTTGGTGGCGGAGGACCAGGACGGAAACGCAGACCTCACCAATTCGTGCGACTGGATTTATTTCGTGAAGGGCGACAACGACTACAGGCAGACCCTAAACTCCTCCGACTATACGGACGGCAACAGCACGGCAGTGGAGGTGACCATCCGGCTCTGCGACTATATCAATCCCCACTATCACGAAGCAGACAGCAAAACCTACGCCTATGCCGACGGGTACGACCCCTCGACAGCAGCAGGACGCGCGGCCATCAACAGCGACTGGCGGCGTGCGCGGATTGTCATCACAACAGAAAACAGCAGTTCGCCGTCACATATCTCCATCCGACAGTACAATGCCATTACGGTCATAGGACAGTATGATAAAAGCACCCCATTTGCGTGCGGGTTCAGCCGCTACGACTATGGTGTGGTGCGGGATGCAAGCGGCAACATCACCACGCAGGGGTATTCGAGCAATTGGGGACTCTTGGATAGGGATTACGGCGACATTTATAGTTCCTCCCTTGCCGACGAAACTTACTATGACGGATATTATGCGCACGAAAATGTGAAAAAAAACATAACCAGCTCCAGCAACTACTGGGGTACGGAGGGCGACATCTCCACCCAACCCATGATCCGCTATTCATGGACTGAATCATGGGTGTGGAAGGGGAATAAAAGAGAACAGGAACTACTTTACTGGTATCTGCCGGCACGAGACGAGTTATCAAGTTTCTTTAGCGACATGGCCATACGCCAGCTTGCCCTTGACACTCCCCTTGAGACCCACATAGAGGTCGACGGACGGTACTGGAGTTCATCGGGGAAATACAATTCTGCGTGGGACAAAGAGTCGAAATCTTATCTGTCATTCTGCCAAAAGCTCTATTCAGACGGAACTCTGATGATTACTGACAAAAAAAGAGGTGTCGTCGGAACCAGAGAGTACCGAAACAACCTTGGTTATTCCCGCCGTGCACGCCACTTCGATGGCTATGTGTATAAAAAATGAATTGCATGATGAAACATATAGCATACTTCTCTGTTCTGTGGTTTTCCCTGTTTGCCCTGTCGTCGTGCAACGACGAGATGGACGGTGGCGGAAATGCGGCAGACGGCAAGGTGACACTCGAACTGTCCAGCCCCACCCCGTCGGTCGTCACCACCCGTGCCAGCAGCGACACGGAGACCATCGAGAACGTGGCGGTGTTCGTGTTCAAGGCAGACGGCACCAAGAGCAACGGCTTTACCCAAACCTCGTCGGAGAACATCCGTTACATCGACGTGTATCTGAACAAGGAGGATGAGACGGTGTATGCGGTATGCAACCATCCCGACCCGGAGACACTGGTAGAGGCCGTCACCAAGCTCGACGACCTGCAAAGCCAAACGCTGACCATCAGCAATGCCGACGGAGCGCATCCCGGACACTACGTGATGACGGGACATACGACGGTCGCGGCCATCAAGGAAGCCATAGACAACAGCAAGACCGCAGAGATTCCCCTCTACCGGTTGGCCGCCCATCTGAGCTTCACCATCAAGGTGAATACCAGTATCGACGGTGACAACGACGGCGACGGCGGCGACTTCAAACTGTCCGAAGTCTATCTCTGCAACATTCCCAGGGGCAGTAACCTGTTGCGGAGCAGTGAGGACGAGAACGACGAGGAAATCAGCAGCAGTTGTACGTCGGACTACACCTACAAGGCAAACGCCGACGAGATGCGCCAGAACTATTTCGGGACGTACAAGCTCACCACACAGGAAGAGAACGGCGAGGTGACGGCCTCGTTCGACCTGTTCGAGAACCGACGGGGCTGTGTAAAGAACGAGGATACCAGTTGGCCGGAACTGGACGGACTGGAGGGCCACGTGAAGTACGAATACTACAAACAACTCTACAAGCGCAACCGCGCGATAGACTATCCGGACAATATCGGAAAAATCACCATCGCCCAGGATGTCTCCAACGAGACCCTGGAGCAGGATGACAAGGTGAGGGCAGGACAGTTCTACAACGCCACCTACCTGCGCATCGACGGCGTGTACCAGCGCACCAACGGTGCGACCTACAAGACCTCGTATTATGTCTACCTCGGTGGGGACAACTACAAAGACTTCA
>CAVJNH010000086.1:0-2373 GCA_963651005.1 Oscillibacter sp. MSJ-31 | reverse complement strand
ACTACTGGTACAACCACGAGATCACCATCAAGGCACACGACGACTTCGACCACCGCGTGACGGGCACGCTGTTGGGCGGACTGACGGTGTACGCCTCGGACGAGGCGTTGGATGCGCACTGCAACGTGGTGAAGGCACTGATGTATGCGCCAGAGGACTGGACGGTGTCGGTGAAAGACCCGGACGCAACGCCGTGGCTGGAGGTGTCGCACTCGGCAGTCTACAAGCCGCGGCTGCTCGGACAGACCGCCGACGGCGACGAGGCGGCGTTCTCCATCTCGGGCACGCGCGGACTGACGTATTTCTACATCCATACGGACGACTACATCCCGGACATCGACTCCCCGGAACAGAACTTGACCGTGCCGAACCGCACGGGAACCATCGTGTGCCAGTGCAAGGACATCACGCAGGAGCTGACCGTGACGCAAATGCCGGCGCAACTGGTGGTGCTCAGCAAGAATTACGACGCGCTGACGTTCGGGGCGGTGCGCGACACGTTCTTCATCGAACGCAAACTGGAACAGAAATACATCCCGTGGGGATTCATCCACTACTGGAGCTTCGAGACGGACAACATGATTTCCACCGGTACGTGGGACGGGCTGTCGAACACGCGCCGACTGTATAACGTGGGACTGTACGGCCAGAAGAAAAAGAACGGCGACCAACTCATCGACCCGGCCTATGCCACAGGGTTGCCCTACGACCATGCCATCGGCTATATCGTGCAGAAGAACCGCGACCGCAACGGCAACGGAAAGATAGACTACAACGAAATCATGTGGTACTGGCCGGCCACGAAGGAACTGAAACAGATTTACGAGACGAAAGAGAAAGGCTACCTCAGTTTCGAGGGCAGTACGGAGCAGTTCCATGCCTCCACGCCGTCGTCGTCCGACCGCGACGGCATCACACCGGGCTTCTCGTACAGTGTCAAGATGAGCGACGGCAAGACGCGCATCGTACCGCGCGACCGCAAGTACAATGTCATTGCCTGTCGCCGCAAGAACGCATGGAGAGGGCCGAACGACGAGAACGCCAGCGGCAGCGTGACCATCGACCCCGACTGGGACGACGGCGACGAGGTCATCATACCGCAAGCGAAAGAATAGTAACCAACAGTGAAGATGGATATGAGGAATGTTATGAAATATGGGGGTGTCGGCGGAATGTTGATGCTGACAACCCTGCTGACGGGTTGTCTGGAGAAAGGCTCAGCGGGAAAATGCCAGACGGGAGAATGTCCGGCGGACTATGCGTTCGTGGTGCGTACCCGCGGGACGGGAGATGGCACGTCCGAAAAGCCAAGCGACGAGACGCAATACACGCGGCTCTATGTGGTAGAACGCTTGCAGGAGCATGAGGCCGACCACCTGCACTGTGCCGTCGACCGGCGTTATACGCTGACGAACGGCAGCTATGCACTGGACGACCTCTACGGACAATGGTATAAGTTCGCCTTTGTCTGTGTGCCGCGGTGGGGCGAAGGTGGCGGTGAGGCGTTGCTGACGGAGGAGAACCCGGTGGACAAGACGTGCGACTTCAACAAACTGCTGATTGACTTCAGCCCGGTGCTGACGTACCAGAAGAACAACGTCAACATCGCCCAAACGGCTGACCTGAATGTGTATCGTGCGGCGATAGACCGATGGATTGACCCGGACAACGACAATCTGGAAAATATCGAGATGACCCGAATAACGGGGGAGTTGCAGATAGACATGGGTATTCCGGCAGACCAGTTTGAGAAGAGCGTGAAGACCATCACGCTGACCCTGAAAACACCGGCCGCGAAGGTGTACGTGCGCGACGGGGCGAAGGACGAGGTGACGACGATGGCCAGTACTTCCGACGTGGTCTACACGCTCGACTTCTCGGACTTGAGTGACGAGGCGTACCAGACGGCCATGGCCACGCGACAGGTGTTCCGGCTCTGTCTGTTGCCCGAGGTACTGAACGGCAGCATCTCCGTGACGTTCAAGGGAACGAACTCTTCCGTCACGTTGCCCATCGGTACGAATACGGCGAATGGCGAGACGCAGGTGGAGGTGCGCAAGAACCGGGTGACGACGGTGCTCTACAACGGAATGCAGACGAACGAGTTCGAGGTGCGCTACGCAGGCTTTGCCGCCGGCGATGATGCGGTAGTGGACGTGGACAAGGATGAATGGAACGGCTGGAACTAAGGACGCAAGGAAGACATGGACAAGGAGAAAAAGATGAACCATACGATGAAGGGGGAACACGGGGTATGCAACCGATGGTTAACGATGGTCTGCTGCGGACTGCTGTGCATGGGATGCAGCGAGGACACGGTCACGTCGGACAAGACTCCGCTGACCGGACGACCCGTGATAGTGGACTATACGG
>CAVJNH010000085.1:0-10480 GCA_963651005.1 Oscillibacter sp. MSJ-31 | reverse complement strand
TGAAGCTCGCCGACAAGGGTGACGACGAGGCGATGATCATCGACCAGGACTTCCTGCGCGCCCTGCAATACGGAATGCCGCCGACGAGCGGCATCGGCATCGGCATCGACCGTCTGGTGATGCTCATGACGGGCAAGACGTATATCCAGGAGGTGTTGTTCTTCCCCCAGATGAAACCCGAGAAGAAGGTGCCGCAGAGCAGCGTGGCCGAATGGGGTGCTGTGGGGGTCAGCGAGGAGTGGGTGCCTGTGCTGCGCAAGGCCGGCTTCAACCTCGTGCAGAACATCCGGGAGGAAAAGGCCCAGGGACTCCAGCAGAAAATCGGCGACATCGTCAAGAAATACAAACTAAACTACGAACGCCCAAGCTTGGACAAAGTCCAATCTTGGATCGAACATAGTAATGTTTAATGTTTAATGTTTAATGTTTAGTGTTTAGTTATGAGCAGCGCAGGAGATTTACTCATGAACAAAAGCATGAACTTTGCCATACGCATAGTCAACCTATACAAATGGCTCACTAAAGAAAAGAAAGAGTCTGTTCTCAGCAAACAACTCCTCCGCTGTGGCACCAGCATCGGTGCGAACCTTTCGGAGGCTCAGTCTGCAATAAGCAAGCCTGATTTTTCCTCCAAAGTCTATATTTCACTAAAAGAATGTAAGGAAACACAATATTGGATAGAGTTGTTACACCATACAGACTATCTGAGTGAAGAGCAATATCTTTCGATAAAAAACGATGCGGTAGAAATGGGCAAGCTGCTTTCGTCAGTAACAAAGAAGCTGCAGCCCAACAGCCATAACTAAACATTAAACACTAAACATTAAACATTACACACAGTGTACACCTGCGGAAAGATAGCGATTATTGGCGGCGGCAGTTGGGCAACAGCCATAGCCAAGATTGTGGTGGGACACACTCACCACATCGGGTGGTACATGCGCCGCGACGACCGCATCGAGGACTTCATACGGCTGGGGCACAACCCCGCCTACCTGATGAGCGTGCGCTTCAACACCGACGAAATCAACTTCTCGTCGGACATCAACAAAATCGTGCAGCAGTACGACACCCTCGTTTTCGTCACGCCGTCGCCCTATCTGAAGAGCCACCTCAAGAAGCTCAAGACCCGCATCCGCGACAAATTCATCATCACCGCCATCAAGGGCATCGTGCCCGACGAGAACCTCGTCTGCTCGGAATACTTCCATCAGGTGTACGACGTGCCCTACGACAATCTGGCCTGCATCGGCGGCCCGTCCCATGCCGAGGAGGTGGCACTCGACCGCCTGTCGTATCTCACCATCGGGTGCGCCAACCGCGAGAAGGCGCAGGCCTTTGCCGACGTGATGGCCAGCCAGGTCATCAAGACCAAGATTTCCACCGATGTCGTCGGCATCGAATACTCGTCGGTGCTGAAGAACGTGTACGCCATCGCCGCCGGCATCTGCAACGGTCTGAAGTTCGGCGACAACTTCCAGGCCGTGCTGATGGCCAATGCCGTGCAGGAGATGCAGCGTTTCCTGCAGGTCGTACACCCCATCGAGCGCAATGTCGTCGACTCCGCCTATCTCGGCGACCTGCTGGTGACGGGCTACAGCAATTTCTCGCGCAACCGCACCTTCGGCACGATGATCGGCAAGGGATATTCGGTCAAGTCGGCGCAGATCGAGATGGAGATGATTGCCGAGGGCTATTTCGGCACCAAGTGCATGAAGGAAATCAACCGCCACTGCCACGTCAACATGCCCATCCTCGATGCCGTGTACAACATCCTGTACGAGCGCATCTCCCCACAGATTGAAATCAAGTTGCTGACGGACTCGTTCCGATGAGCCACCGGCCATTCCCCCACAGCAAGCAATGACAACAAAACTATAATTCACAACAATCATGAACAACATCAAACTTGACATCACGAAAGCCGCCTCTTTTCTGGAGGCTGGCGCAGTGAAAGCCTTCGAACCGAAGGTAAAGGCAGCGCAGGACGCGCTGGAGAACGGCATCTGTCCCGGCAACGACTTCTTGGGGTGGCTCCACCTTCCCAGCAGCATCACCGAAGCCTTCCTCGACGAGGTACAGGCCACAGCCGACACCCTCCGCAAGCAGTGCGACGTGGTGGTGGTGGCCGGCATCGGCGGCAGCTACCTCGGTGCACGCGCCGTCATCGAAGCCTTGGGCAACTCCTTCAACTGGCTCGTCCAGGACGGAAAGAACCCCACCATCCTCTTCGCCGGCAACAACATCGGCGAGGACTATCTGGCCGAGATGACCGACTATCTGAAAGGCAAGAAGTTCGGTGTTATCAATATCTCCAAGTCCGGCACCACCACCGAGACCGCCCTCACCTTCCGCCTGTTGAAGAAACAGTGTGAGGCGCAGATGGGCAAGGACGTGGCCAAGGAGGTGATCGTGGCCGTGACCGACGCCAAGCGCGGTGCCGCCCGCACCTGTGCCGACAAGGAGGGCTACAAGAGCTTCGTCATCCCCGACAACGTGGGCGGCCGCTTCTCGGTGCTCACCCCGGTGGGACTGCTGCCCATCGCCTGTGCCGGTTTCGACATCAAGCAACTCGTCCAGGGAGCAGCCGACATGGAGAAGGCCTGCGGCAAGGACGTTCCCTTCGAGGAGAACCTCGCCGCACAGTACGCCGCCGTGCGCAACGGACTGTACGGTGCCGGAAAGAAAATCGAAATCATGGTCAACTACCAGCCCAAGCTCCATTTCATCTCCGAATGGTGGAAACAGCTCTACGGAGAGTCGGAGGGCAAGGACAAGAAGGGCATCTTCCCCGCCAGCTGCGACTTCACCACCGACCTCCACTCGATGGGGCAGTGGATCCAGGACGGCGAGCGCACCATCTTCGAGACGGTCATCAGCATCGAAGAGCCTAACCGCACGCTGCTGTTCCCCCACGACGAGGAGAACCTCGACGGCCTGAACTTCCTGGCCGGCAAGCGCGTCGACGAGGTGAACAAGATGGCCGAGCTGGGCACCCGTCTGGCTCACGTGGACGGCGGTGTCCCCAACATCCGCATCTCCGTGCCCAAGCTCAACGAATACTACATCGGACAGCTCATCTATTTCTTCGAGATCGGTTGCGGCATCAGCGGCAACGTGCTTGGCGTGAACCCCTTCAACCAGCCCGGCGTGGAGGCTTACAAGAAGAATATGTTCGCCCTGCTGGACAAGCCCGGCTACGAGGCCGAGTCGAAAGCCATCAAGGAGCGTCTGGCCAAGGAACAGTAAACGGAACATCATGCAAGAAATCGAATCATACAAACAAAAGCACGGCTTCAGGCAGTTCTGCCCGAAAGCCGTGCTTTTCGATATGGACGGCGTCATCTACGACTCCATGCCTGCCCACGCCCATTCCTGGTGCGAGTCCATGGCCTCCTTCGGCCTCCACATGCCGCCCGAGGACACCTACCGCTATGAGGGCATGCGCGGCGTGGAGACCATCCAGCTGCTGGCGCGCCAGCAATGGCAGCGCGAACTCTCCGACGAGGAAGCCCAGCGCATGTACGACGTGAAATCCGGCATCTTCGCCCGTCAGCCGCAGGCCGGCATGATTCCCGGCATCCGCGAACTGATGGAGCGCATCAAGGCCGACGGCCTGCAGATTTGCGTGGTGACGGGGAGCGGCCAACACTCCCTGCTCGACAAGCTCGAAGGCGACCTGCCCGGACTGGTCTGCCGCGACCTCGTGGCGACCAGCTTCGATGTCACGCGCGGCAAGCCCGACCCACAGCCCTACCTGACGGGCATGAAGAAGGCCGGAGTACAGCCTTGGGAAGCCGTCGTCGTGGAGAACGCCCCACTCGGCGTGCGCGCCGCCGTAGCCGCACGCTGCTTCACCGTGGCGGTGAACACCGGTCCGCTGCCCGACCAGGCACTGGCCGCCGAAGGAGCCGACCTCGTACTGCCGGACATGAAAGCCCTGCTCGACCTGTGGGGCGAAATCAGATAATGCCCACGTACTTCCGATGGTTCTCATCCATAGAAGTACATGGGCATTGACCCTTGCGCCCATGGCACGTTGGCTGTTATTTCCGTTTACCAGTTGTTGATGGCCAGCGTAGCAAACCACTTCGTGCAGGTGGCAACGTGTCCCGCATTATAACTGTTGAACATGCTTACCTTGCCCGGGAATGCGTTGATGACAGCCGTTGCATTGTCATACGGCACGATGTCGTCCGTCTTGCTGTGATACAGTTTAATCGTGTGTGAAGGGGTCCAACCTGTCGTCAGGTCGTTCTTGTCCAGACACTGGAACAGGGCCTTTATCATTTCCGAATTCGTGTCCAGTGCCGTTTCGTTCAGAATGTCGGATATGGTGATTTCCTTGCAATCCAGCAGTTCTTTCATCTTTGCAATCACCTCTTCGGAGGTGCTTTCCTTTTCCGACAAGATTTTGTCAATGGACGACTTCACTTTCAGATACTTTTCACAATAGAAGTCCTCTTCCTTCCATTTGCCCAGTATTTCCGGATAACTGTCAATCATCGACTTGATGACCATGGGGAGTACGACCGGATAGGTCAGTTTCTTTTGGTTGTAATAGTACTCCAGCGTCTTTCTCGGACTGTACGGGCCTGCGCAACAGTAGGAATAGGCGAAACGCCATTCATTGGCAAGATCCGGATGGGTGTCGAGGTATTTGTGCACTGCCAGCGCATTGCCGCCACCCTGGGAACAGCCCAGCACATACATTTTCCAATCGTCTTCCATTTCCGTGCCCGAATCCCTGTGTCTCTTGAACACATCGTATCCGGCTTTCATGGCATCTATCGAGTTGATGGCGCAGACTTCATGGTTAAGGTAAGGGTGCAGCTGGCTTCTGGTCGTGCCATAGCCGATGTAGTCGGGTATGATGACCAAGTTGTCTCCAAGAGCCAACACCTCCTTGTCGTTACTGTTTGACGGACACTCCGCATTACTCAACACGGTGTAGTGCTCCACCAGATAGAGGTTGTCGGGATCCAGGTCGTGCCAGCCGAAAAGCCAGTACTGTGCCCAGCTGACAACGCTTGACAACCAGATGGATTTTCCGTGTTGGTCGGTCGTCTTGTAGAGGTAGGTCCACGTGACGAATCCCATGGCAATGCCGTTGGAACCATAGACCTCTGCCAGGGAGTCCTCTTTCGCATGGATTTTCTCCATGAACAGTGCGCGGAGTTCGGCGGTCTCTTCGTCCGAATTGGCACCGTCGGGACCGAACGCCCTGTCGCACATCTCCTCGGCGGTAAGCACTTCGTGGCCGAGTTCCTGAATGGCCACCTCACCGCTGTCATCTCCCTTCACCTCATCGTCGTCGCTACAAGCGGTAAAGGTCAAGCCTACCAGCAACGCGAGCAGTAGGCTAAAAAACTTACTTGTCTCTTTCATACTTCAATTGTTGTTGTTTTGAATTTATAAAAAACCTTTGGTTAATGTATCTTCTCGCCCCGCAAGAGTTTCCGTTGCAAGGAATCTCCCAGATGCTTGTATTTCTCCTTTATCACGCGGTGAAGCTCCCGGGTCAGGCTGTCCTGCGACTTTTCGTCTCCGAACGCCTTGTCCATCGCCTCGTCCACGGTTTTCCGTTCGCATCCTACGACGATTACATCGGCCGAGTCGCCCGGTTCGTCTGTCCGGATGTCCTTGCCGTGACTGCCGCAGGCGGAAAAGGCTCCCGTCAGGCACAGGAACGGGATGGTGGCTCTGCACCAAGAATCTGTCTTTTTCATGCCCATCATCGGTTCAGATTAAAGAACTCTGCCGGAGAGTTGGTGTACAGATTCCCGAAACACGAGGCATTGGCCACGTGGACGTGTGATCCGAGCGTGTGCTCCGTCAGATAGAGGTAGAAGTCCTTGTAGGTCATGGTGGCGTTCTCGTCCATCAACTTGATGACGTTGTTGGAGAACCTGTCGCTCATCCATGTGGACAGCACCGAGGAGTGGTAATCGGCAAACGACTGTTCGGTGCCGGCGGCACTGGCAAACCCCAGGATGCCCGGCAAGCCTACCGTCTGGTCGGTCATGTTTTCGGAATAGCACGGCTCGAAAAGCAGCAACATCTTGCGGTATTTCCCGTTCTGGTACATCTCCGTGAGCAGCTGTTTCAACTGGTTCTCGCCGAGCACGTCTCTGGTGTCGCGCCAACGGAAGCCGTTGCTTGCAAAGCCGGCACTTTGCAGGCAGCCGTGACCGCTCCAGAAGAACAGGATGTTGGACTCTTCCGTGGTGGGAAGCACCACCGGCAGGTGCCGGCTCTGTCTGCCCAGGAGGATGTCGCAGAGGTCTGCCACGTCCAGCGTATCGGTGTTATAGTCAAAAAGCACGTCTTTGTACAGGTTGTCGCCGTCGCCCGAAGCCCTCACCTCGCCGGGGTACTTGTTTTTGGCGTTCAGCGCGATGTCGTCCGGGGCTATCAGGATGATGTGGTCGTCGTCCCACCCCTTCTTCTTGAGGAGCTGGTACATATTGAGCACGTCGGCCTGGTGCCGGTAGTTGTTCCAGCCCTTGGAGCCTTGCACCAGCACGGCCCACTGGTCTTTCAGCGGCTTGTAGTTGATATTGACATTCATGTCGACGATGGTCTGCCGGTTCTTGGCCTGCCAGTTCCAGGAGGCCATGGTCGGCGTGACGCGGTTGTTGCCGTCGCTGCTTCTGAAGTCTATCGGCAGGAAATTGCCGTCATAGACAATCCAGTGTACGTAGGTGCTTTGCAGGAGTGAGGTGTACGCCTCGCTGTCGAAGCGCAGCAGGCCGCTCGCTCCCATCAGCTTCACCTGCTTCCCCTGTTTGAGCAGCAGGATAAGGGAGCGCAGTCCCAGTTCGTTCCATATCGGGTAAGGTTCTTCGCCCAGCGAAGTGATCTGCCGGATAATCTCGTTGGTGTCCATCTGGCCGTGGGTGTATTCCTTGACGAACGCCGTGAAGCCGGCCAGCAGGATGGCATCATAGACTTGCGCCTCACCTCCGGCAGGCGACATTCCGAAATGCTCTTCATAGGCCACTTGGAACCCTGTTGCCGGGTCGGCGTAGGGGGCGACACCCTCTGCCCCTTCGGCCAGATCGCCCAGGCTCAGCAGCAGTGCAGACAGGGCACCGTTGGTGAACAGCACCCGGGGAGCCTTGTCGCCCAGTTGCTTTTTCACCTGGAGCACGGTCTTGGCCTCGTCGGCACTCCTTACGGCGCAGATGGCGCAATCGATGTCGGCCCCCAGCACCTGACGGGCCTTTGCCGCCAGGTCTTCATCGGCATACTGTACGTTCCGTTGCAGGCTCATGCCCATCTCGTTGACCTGAAACGGAATCCAGTCGAAGAAGGTCTGGCCGTAGTCGTCGTCGGGCGACAGCAGTGCCACGTCCTTTGCTCCGCCCTCCCAGGCCTTGGCCAGCAGTGCCTCGCATTGGCTCACGTCGGTCTCGCACAGCGACCAGAGAAACGGTTTCTGGTTCTTCACCCCTGCCGTTCCCACCGAATAGCGGCGTATGATGTTTTCGCTGGTTGCGCAGGGCACTATCAGCGGTTTGTTCATGGCACTGCACGCAGGGGCCATGATGTCCACGTTGTGGTTGCGCAGCGGCCCGACGATGAGCAGGATGTCGTCCCGTTGGGCGAGTGTCGACGACAGTTCAGCCAGCGGCTCCCGGTCTTCGTCGTACCACTCAATGTCCAGATTCACGGCTGTCGTGTCGCCTTGGGCAATGATGAAACGTTGGGCTTTGGTCATGTTCTCCAGTGCCCAGTTCACCGTGCTGTCCAGTCTGGCCCGGTATTCGCCGTTGACTCCGAGCGGCAGCACCACCGCAATCTTGTAGTCTACGGTTTTCACCTTGGACACGTGTATGATGGTGTCGTCCTTCTGACACGCCCCTGCAACGCAGAGAACGAGCAGGAACAGCAGGCCGACGATCCATTTTTCAGTTCTTGCTTTCATATTCCTCCTCCTTTTCTATGGCCGTTTGCAGCAGGCTGGCTGCGGCCGGACCGATGGCCTGTTTGTAACTGTCGGCTATCACCAACTCGGTGTAGCCCGTGGAGAGCCCGAGCGTCACGTGTTTCTCCATCGCCTCTCCCTTGGCCCACCGTGTAATCCAGTCGGCCACGGCCTCGTCGATGTGTTTCACGATGGAGAAGGGCACCCGGTCGGAGTACCGTTGGAAATCGACGTCGACGCCGGCGGTATAGAACGAGGCGGGGTGCTCCCGGTTGTAGCGCAGGAAACCCTGTATGGTTCCGCCGCAGATAGGGACTACGAGTTGGTATTTCCCGTCGAAATCGTACGACATCCGGTAGAGCTTCTCCGCCTCGTCGTATCCTCCCGACGTTTCAGAGATGTAGTAGTTGTCTACGCTCACCTCCCTTTGGGCTTCGCCTTTCCCGTCTTCTATCCCCCGGCAGAAAGCCGTTCTCATGTCTGCAATGTTGCTTTCTGCGGCATTGGCACTGGCTATGAGAATCCGGTCCACGTCCGTCAGGCATTGGGCAACGACCCTTCCGGCTTGGTAATAGACACCATATCCCGGCATACGTATCGTATTGATGGAAAGCGTGGTGTCCTTTGTTTCAGCCAACAGCACCTTCACGTTGCCGCTGGCTGTGAATGCCGCCTCGTAGCGGTGCAGCAGTTGTTCCAGATTGTCGTTGGCCACCACAATGAGCGACCGTCGGTCTTTGCCCTCATTGCGCATATATTCCAGGAAACAGGAGAGGGCAAAGTCTACCTTCGACGTGTCGCCGGGCAATTCCGTCAGCGACAGCAGCATGTTGCCGTTGTTGGTGGCTTTGGCAATGCCGCGCCACAAGGCATCCACATAACTCAAATCTCCGAGTGCGCCCTCCTTATATATAAAGTACACGATGGGGCGGTCGTCGTCCTCCTCCAGGTCGTCATCTACATAAACCGTACCCCCCCCCGATACAACCGGAGAGCAGGGAGGAGAGCAGCAAAGCCCACAGCGAACTGAAAAGGAATTTCATTGTATCTGTAACTTTCAAGGTGTTCCTATTATCCTAAACGGGGTGCAAAGTTACGCCAAATTTACGAAACGGCCAAACAATCTTTATACAATCTTTATGCAAATTCACAGTTGCCGTCTCTCGTCAGTCCCGTCGGTCAGACATCCTGTCAGTCGGCTGTCTCTTCCTCGGCTTCGCCGTCAGCGTCTCCCTCCACGTCGCGCAGGAAAGTGACGCTGCCCGACGGCGAGAGGACGGCGCGCACGGGGATGTATTCGTCCGTCTGCGGATGGCAGACACTGCCGGCAAACTCCAGATTGCCGCCGTTCACCCGGTCGAACACCAAGCCGTCGAGGATGCCCGTGTGGCGATAGTCGTTGTCCAGACACGCGTCGAAGCTGGCCTTGGTAAACGATCGCGAGAAGAACACCGTTCCGTCCGCTTTTCTCACCGTCACCGCCACCTCGTTGTCCACGAACTTCTGCCCGACCTCGTCCGTCACCATCGGCAGCGAGTCGTTCGGCTGGCGGTGCACCTCCACCTTGTAGCCGCTGCCCATCCACTGCACCTCGCTCGTCTTGTCGTAGTCGGCCTGCCGGATGGGAGCCTCCACCTGCGGGCGTTCCACCTTCTCGGCGATGATGTCGTTGTTCTGTTTCTTGCCGCCGCAGGAGGCCAGCAGCGTTGTCATGCAGGCCGCAAGCAGGGCGGTCGCACTGGCCGTGGCCAGCAAAGTCTTTCGGTTTACCATCGTTATCTTCATTTTGTCGGATTATCGTTTGCTTTCACGGCCTCCGGTGTCCAGTTCCTGAAGAACCGCAGCACCTTGCCCTCATCATACCCCTCGCCCTGCTCCAGGAAACTGGAGTCCTGGATGTGGAGCACGCGCCCCTCCCCGTCCAGCACCACGAACACCGGGAAGCCGAAGCGTTGCGGATGGTTCAGCCGCGCCATCAGCTGTCGGGCTTGCTGTTGCGCCTCGGCTCCTGCCGTCCGGCGCGGGTTGTAGTTCACGTGGATGTACTCGAAATGGTCGTTCACCACCCTATTCACCGCCGTGTCCTTCTCCACGAAGTCGGCAAACCGCAGGCACCAGGGGCACCAGTTGCCGCCCACCTGACACACCACGAACTTGCCCTCGGCTTTGGCCTTCGCCAGTGCCCCGTCAATCTGCGCCATCGGGTCTACGCTTTCGTCATACACGCGCTTCAATGTCCCTTGCGCCTGCACCGTCAGTGCGGCCAAGGCCCACATGAAGGTGAGGAGGAGGTTACGGGCAATTTTGGGGTCAAGGTATTTCATACTTCGCGTTTTTACTGTTTGATATTGCAAAGGTAGTGCTTTTTTGCGAAATAACCAAGCATTTGTCACCAGTTTGACATAACTCTCTGTTATATAGATTGTTTTTCGCTCGCTAAGGGCATGGCGGTGTCATTAGCAGTCATTAGGTCATTTTGTCATTTTGTCATTTTGAAATACTACTGATGCGATAAAATCGCGTTA
Source organism: Oscillibacter sp. MSJ-31 (assembly GCA_963651005.1). Taxonomy (GTDB): domain Bacteria; phylum Bacteroidota; class Bacteroidia; order Bacteroidales; family Bacteroidaceae; genus Prevotella. The sequence continues at coordinate 25 of CAVJNH010000085.1, read as the reverse complement.
CGTTATACATTATCAAATAGAGAGA
>CAVJNH010000084.1:0-10617 GCA_963651005.1 Oscillibacter sp. MSJ-31 | reverse complement strand
GCTTCGGACAAGGACACCATCAATTTCCTCCGCCACAACTGCCGCACCTATATTTTCTCGGCATCCAACACACCTGCCGCCACGGCAGCCGCACTGGAGGCGCTGCACATCCTGCAGCAGGAACCGGAGCGCATTGAGGCATTATGGAAGGTCACGAAGTATGCCTTGAAACGGTTTCAGGAAGAAGGCTTCGAGATTGGCGAGACGGAAAGCCCGATTATTCCGCTTTACGTGCGCGATGTGGAAAAGACCTTCCTCGTCACCGCACTGGCCTTCAACGCCGGCGTATTCATCAATCCGGTCATTCCGCCGGCCTGCGCTCCGCAGGACACGTTGGTGCGCTACGCGCTCATGGCCACCCACACCGAGGAGCAGGTGGAACGTTCTGTCGTGATTCTCAAAAAGATATTTGTCGAGCAGGGCATCATCAAATAAAGCATCGCCACGGTGCTACGATGGCAGATGAAAGAGGAAGGGCGGAAGTCTTGAAAGAATGTTAATTTTAGGAACATTCCCCCGGTTTTAGTCTTTCATTTGCCATTTGTTTTGTACCTTTGCATCCGCTTTCGAAGCAGCGAGGTGTAGCGCAGTTGGTAGCGTTCCTGGTTTGGGACCAGGCTGTCGCAGGTTCGAGTCCTGTCACCTCGACATTGACGTTCAAAAGAAGCCTCCTCTGGATTCACGTCCACGGGAGGCCTTTCTTTTTTTTGGTTTCGTGTGCCCTACCCTTACGGTTTGAGAGCCAACTCGCCAAGTCCGACCAAAAGCCAGGTACGGCCACCTGTCGGACGATAGTAGACCAGCATCTGGTAGTTGTTTCTGGTCTGGAAGAAATTGCCTTCTGTCGTTGCGGGCAGTCCCGACGCATCCGTATAGGTGTAGGAATAATATCCCTGCTTTTGCAGGATACTTGCCCGGTACGACTGACAGTCCCGGTCATAGTGCATCCGGTAGTGCTGCCGATCCGACGCATTGGTCCATTGTCCTGAGATGAACCTGTCGCCGTCATACGGTGTCTTCAGCTGATAGTTTACCGCGACGTAATCGCACGTAATGTCACTCTCGCGTTGCTCGCTGTTGCGCACGAACGCAAATCCCTTGGAAGCCTCGTCGGTCAGATAGCTGAGACTGGGAACGGTCGGATGGAGAAAAGCCTCATAGCGGTGTCCGTTCCACTCCACGCGTTCCACCCCCATCGTGGGATGGCTGGTGGCAAGTGTTTCAAACTTATGGTATTCGTTGCCTGCCAAGAAAATCAACGGTTCCTCATGTTCCCATCTCATCCCGTTTCCGGTCCGGTAGGTCGGGCGGACGTTGAAGCGCGGCAGCCGCCAGTTCTGCAAGACGACGGTGCGCAACTGACGTTCCGGGTCTGACACCTTCAGGGAAGCATAGTCGACCGCGGCGGTGAGTTGCTGATAACGACCATTGACCTCCAGGTCTGTTGCAGTGGTCGCCGACAAGCTCACTCCTACCTTCGCCTCCAAGACCATGAAACGGACTTCTGCCACGGGTTCTTCGTCGCTGTCGTCGTCAAACAGCAACACCCGGTAGTTGCCGCTCATGGTAATCCGGCACTGTTCGTTGGGAATGGTCACCGCATAGTGCGTATAGTCCACTGTGGTATTGACGGAATGGTGGTAGTCCTGGATGGGGAAGGCACTGAACCCCTCCAGCCAGTCGCTCTCGAAGACAGACTTCGACGGTTGCCAGTCAAATTCACAACGTTCCATACGGCACGTGTAATTGTGAATCTCGTGCGACATCTCGTCAAAGCCAATCACCAGGCTCTCCGTCCTGCTGCCAAGATGCAACACGGGCACGGTTTGCCAGTTCTCGCCGACAACCGCCGTAAGCGTTTGCAGTCCATCTCCATACAGGCAGGTCGGTCGAAACCATTCCACGGGTTCTCCGTGTCCGGCTGTCTGGCCACCGACAGAGAGCTGTGCTGACAGCAGCGTCAGCAACAGCACGGTTCGTCGGAGAACACACGTTTTTCTTATCACAGCACAGACCATCGAAGTCCAGACTTCCGGTTTATCCTTCCGTTTCCTGCCGCATATCAATGAAATTGCCCTGCCGGTCATAAAACTCATACTGGAGGAATGCCAATTTCTGCGAAGGGATGACGTGGACACCGAATCCGTATTTCATCTGCCAGCGGCGCTTGATGGAGACGAGACCCTGTGTGATGTAGGCCGCCACGTATGGATGCACATGGAGCGTGAATCGGCGGATGCCAATCTTGTTGACCAGTTGGTCTATTTTCCTTTCCAACTGGTCGGTAAACAGAATCGACGACTTGATCTTTCCTGTGCCGAGACAGGTCGGGCAGACTTCTTCCACGTTGACATCCATGGCCGGACGCACGCGCTGCCGCGTAATCTGCATCAGTCCGAACTTGCTGAGCGGAAGGATGTTGTGCCTGGCGCGGTCTTTCTGCATGTTCTTGCACATCCGTTCGTAGAGCAGCTGCCGGTCTTCCGCCAGATTCATGTCGATGAAGTCCACGACAATGATGCCGCCCATGTCCCTCAGGCGCAGCTGTCTGGCCAATTCGTCGGCCGCTCCGAGGTTCACTTCGAGTGCGTTGGCCTCCTGTCCGTTCTCCGCCTTTGTACGGTTTCCGCTGTTCACGTCGACCACGTGCATGGCTTCCGTGTGCTGGATAATCAGGTAAGCTCCGCGCTTGTAGTTGACGGTCTTGCCGAACGACAGTTTCAGTTGCTTGGTGACGTTGAAGTTGTCGAAGATGGGCACGTTGCCCGTGTACAGCTTGACGATGTTCTTTTTCTCCGGTGCGATAATTCCGACATAGTCCTTGATTTGCTGGAAGACCTCCTTGTCGTTGATGTAGATACCGTCGAAGGTGGGGTCGAAAAGGTCGCGGAGCAGTGCGACGGCACGTCCCGTCTCCTCATGGACCAGTTTGGGCGACGACGTGGCTTTCTGCACTTTCTCGATGGCATCGTCCCACCGCTTGACCAGTTGTTTGAGTTCGGCGTCGAGTTCGGCCACGCGCTTCCCTTCTGCGGAAGTCCTGACGATGACGCCGAAGTTTTTGGGCTTGATGCTCTGCACCAGTTGTTTCAGTCGTGCCCTTTCCTCTCCTTTCTTGATTTTTGTGGACACCGACACCTTGTCCTGAAAAGGCATCAGCACCATGTAACGTCCTGCAAAACTCAGTTCGCAGGTCAGTCGTGGCCCTTTTGTGGAAATGGGTTCCTTGACGATTTGCACCAGAATCTCCTGTCCCGGTTTGATGGTGTTCTGCACGCTGCCATCCTTGGGCAGGTCGGGCAGTCGCGATGCCTTGGCAATGGGATAGAGCCTGCGTCTGTCACTCTGCACTTGCTTGAGGTACTTTTCGTATGAACTGTAGCGTGTACCCAAGTCAAGATAGTGCAGGAAAGCGTCTCGTTCCGAACCGACATTGACAAAACTGGCATTGAGTCCGGGCATGAGCTTGTGCACCTTGCCCAAATAGATGTTGCCAACAGAAAAAGATGCCTCGCGCTTCTCGTTCTGGTATTCCACCAGATTCTTGTCTTCGAGAAGGGCTATGGATATGTCTTTCTGTTGTACGTCAATGATTAATTCACTTGTCATTCTTAGTAGTGTTCTGTATGGGGTGTATGGTTGAATACAAAAAGGGTGCACTGGGAATTGCCGTCTGGCGGCGTTTCCCGGTACACTCCTTTCATTTTCTCGCTAAGCGGTCAAGCCCGAGGCTTACTTGCTCTTATGGCGATTCTTGCGCAGTCTCTTCTTGCGCTTGTGTGTAGCCATCTTGTGACCCTTCTTTTTCTTTCCGTTTGGCATAGTATATATGAATTTAATTGTTGTTGTTTACTATTTCATTTTGGCGATGAAGCTCTTGGCGGGCTTGAAAGCGGGGAAATCGTGTGCTTCGATGACCACGGTCGTGTTCTTGGAGATGTTGCGGGCGGTCTTCTGGGCGCGGTGCTTGATGACAAACGTTCCGAACCCTCTCAGATACACGTTTTCTTTTCTTGCCGACATGCTTTGGCGAATCTCCTCCATGAAGGCTTCAATAGTGCCTGCCACGTCTTTCTTTGCGATGCCTGTTTCAAGGACAATCTTGTTGATAATTTCTGCTTTCGTCATGGTTTTCTAACGGTTTATTTCTTACTTTTTTAATTTCGGTTTGCAAAGATACTGATTTTCAGCGTAAAACAGAAATATATTTCCGCTTTTTTCCGATTTTCGGTGTTTTTTGCCTGTTTTTTAGTCCGTCCCCACCCTGTTCCGGGGTGTTTCCCCGGCTTTCTGTCACTTCAACTGTTGCAGCCGGGCAAGATATTTTCCGATAATGTCAAACTCGATATTGACCACGCTGCCCTCGGCCAAGTCGCAGAAGTTGGTGTGTTCTGCGGTGTACGGGATGACGGCCACCTGGAAGCTGTTGGAGGTCGGGTTGCAGACCGTGAGCGACACGCCGTTGACTGCCACGGAGCCTTTGTCCACCGTGAAATAGCCGTTGAGAGCCATGGTGCGGTCTTCCTGATACTCGAAGGTGAAATAGGCCGACCCGTTGGCATCCTGCCTGCCGGTGCAGCGTGCGGTCAGGTCCACGTGTCCCTGCACGATGTGTCCGTCGAGCCGTCCGTTCATCATCATGGAGCGTTCCACGTTGACTTTGTCGCCGACGCGAAGCAGTCCGAGGTTGGTGCGTTCCAGCGTTTCCTTCATGGCGGTCACGGTGTAACGGCCGTTTTCGGTGCGCACCACGGTAAGGCACGTGCCGTTGTGGGACACGCTCTGGTCAATGCTCAGTTCGTCGGCAAAGGGACAGGTGAGTGTAAAGTCAATGTTGTCCCGGTCGTGGCTGATGGCGACGACCGTGGCCATTCCTTCTATGATTCCGGAAAACATGGATGCGGTATTTTATTTTCGTTTGGGTTTTAGGAAAAATAGGCCGCACCGGCGATGTGATGAAAACTCCTTTGTTGGAAGATATGGGGCTTCCCTGTCTTTGTAATCCACCGGTCCGTTTCCGGACGGCTCCCGGAGGAGCTGTGGCCCGCCATTGAGCAGGAAAGTGTCCCGGTTTTCACAGTAATTTGATGAGCATCCCTATCGAACCGGCACGGCCTTTTGTCTTGTTGTTCAGCAGCTGCGCAGAGCCATTAGTAGGCGAAGAGGGGGTAGCCCTTCATGCGCTCGTTGACGCGCTTGCGCACGCTCTCGATTACCTCCGGATTCTCCGGGTCGTTGAGCACCTCTTCGATGTAGGCTGCGATTTCCACCATCAGGTCTTCTTTTGCGCCACGCGTGGTGATGGCCGGTGTTCCGAGGCGTATGCCCGAAGTCTGGAAGGCCGAGCGGCTGTCGAACGGCACCATGTTCTTGTTGACGGTGATGTCGGCTGCCACGAGGGCGTTCTCAGCCACCTTACCCGTGAGGTCGGGGTATTTGGAGCGCAGGTCGACGAGCATCGAGTGGTTGTCCGTGCCGCCGCTGACAATGGTGAATCCGCGCTTGACGAGTTCCTCGGCCAGCACCTTGGCGTTCTTCTGCACCTGCTTCGCCCATTCCTTGAACTCGGGCTGGAGTGCCTCGCCGAAGGCCACGGCCTTGGCTGCGATGACGTGTTCAAGCGGGCCGCCCTGCTGTCCGGGGAACACGGCCGAGTTGAGCAGTTGCGACATCATCTTGGTCACGCCCTTCGGGGTCTTGAGTCCCCAGGGGTTCTCGAAGTCCTTGCCCATGAGGATGATGCCGCCCCGGGGGCCGCGGAGGGTCTTATGCGTGGTGGAAGTGACGATATGTGCCCATTTCACCGGGTTTTCCAGCAGTCCGGCTGCGATGAGTCCGGCGGGGTGCGCCATGTCTATCATGAGCAGTGCACCGACCTTGTCGGCGATCTCACGCATTCGCCGGTAGTCCCATTCGCGGCTGTATGCCGATCCTCCGCCGATGATGAGCTTCGGCTTGTGCTCCAAGGCCAACCGTTCCATCTCGTCGTAGTCCACGCGCCCGGTCTTCTCGTCGAGGTTGTACCCCACGGGCTTGTAGAGAATGCCACTGGTGTTGACCAGTGAGCCGTGGGAGAGGTGTCCTCCGTGGGCCAGATTCAGTCCCATGAAGGTGTCGCCGGGTTTCAGCACGGCCAGGAGCACGGCTGCATTGGCCTGTGCGCCGGAGTGCGGCTGCACGTTGGCATATTCTGCCCCGAAGAGCTTGCATACGCGGTCGATGGCAATCTGCTCCACTTCGTCCACGACCTGACATCCGCCGTAGTAGCGGTGGCCGGGGTAGCCCTCTGCATACTTGTTGGTAAGGTAACTGCCCATGGCCTCCATCACCTGTTCGCTGACGAAGTTCTCTGATGCAATCAGTTCAATACCCTTGAGTTGGCGCTGGTGCTCCTTCTCGATAAGCTCAAAAATCGTGTTGTCTCTTTGCATTGTCGTATATTGTTGTGATGGTTTATGTTACGGTTATCCGTTCATGTTTATCAGAAACTCCTCGTTGTCTGCCGTCTGCACGATGCGGTCGCGCACGGTGTTCATGGCTTCCAGCGGGTTCATGTCTGCGATGAAGTTACGCACAATCCACATCCGCTGCAACGTGGTCGTATCCTGAAGCAGGTCGTCGCGTCGTGTGGATGAGAGCACGAGGTTGACTGCCGGGAAGATGCGCTTGTTGGCCAGGGCGCGGTCCAGCTGGAGCTCGGAGTTGCCCGTGCCCTTGAACTCCTCGAAAATCACTTCGTCCATCTTGGACCCCGTGTCCGTCAAGGCCGTTGCGATGATGGTGAGCGACCCTCCGTTCTCGATGTTGCGTGCTGCACCGAAGAACCGCTTGGGTTTCTGCAGCGCGTTGGCATCAACACCGCCGGTGAGCACCTTGCCCGATGCCGGACTCACCGTATTATATGCGCGCGCCAGGCGCGTGATGGAATCGAGGAAAATCACGACATCGTGTCCACACTCCACCAACCGCTTGGCTTTCTCCAGTACGATGCCGGCAATCTTCACGTGCCGGTCGGCAGGCTCGTCGAAGGTGGAGGCAATCACCTCCGCATTGACGGTGCGGCTCATGTCGGTCACCTCCTCCGGACGTTCGTCGATGAGGAGCATCATGATGTATGCTTCGGGATGGTTGGCGGCGATGGCGTTGGCAATGTCCTTCATCAACACGGTCTTACCCGTCTTGGGCTGGGCCACGATGAGGGCGCGCTGCCCCTTGCCGATGGGCGAGAACAGGTCCACGATGCGCACGCTGGGATTGGTCGTGGCACGGTTACCGCAGAGGTTGAACTTCTCGTCGGGGAAAAGCGGCGTGAGGTGTTCGAAGCTCACGCGGTCCCTCACCTCCTGCGGGTTGCGTCCGTTGATGCGTTTCACCTCGCTCAGTGCAAAGTACTTCTCGCTGTCGTGCGGTGTCCGGACCGTACATTCCACCACGTCGCCGGTCTTCAGGCTGTAGTTCTTCACCTGCTGCGGACTGACGTAGATGTCGTCGGGCGACGAGAGGTAGTTGTAGTCGCTGGAACGCAGGAAGCCGTAGCCGTCCTGCAACACTTCCAGCACGCCGTTTCCGGCGATGAGTCCGTCGAAATTGTATTTGTCATGCGAAGTCTGTGGAGCGGCGGGGGCGGTGTAGTTGTCGGCGACAGGAACCTTGTTGACGGGTCTGTCGAAGATGTCGAGCGACGGCAGGGCTTCCTGGTCTTCAATGGGCAAGTCCACCACCGCGATGAAGTCGGTGCCGTCCGCCGGGTCTCCAGCCCACACCTCGTCTTCGTCCACGGGTTCCTGCGCAGGTTTGTCCGCGCCGTTCTGTGGTGTCGTGTCGTTCTCCTCGGGCTGCGCGGCCACTTGGGGCTGCTCTTCCGCCTCGGTGCTGTCCGTGTCCGGTGCACGCTGCTCCGTAGCCTCGGCGGATGCCTCCTGCTGCTGGAGCTGTGCAGCCTCCTCCGCAGCTTTCTGCTGCGCGATGGCCTCCAGTTCTTTCTTCGACTTGCGTCCGCGCTTCTTGGGGGCGGGCTTGGCGGCCTCTTCCGTCGGTTCCGTCATTGCGGGAAACAGTTCGGCCTCTTCCCCCGGCTTCTGTTCGGCCTCACCCTGCTGTTGTGCCGCCGATTCCAGCAGCTTGCCGAGCGAAGGCTTTTTCTCGTGCCTTGCAGATTTTGCGTCCAAGTTCTCGCCGTCCTTGCCGTTGACCGTGTACACCTTGTCCTTGTCCTTACTGGTTATGCGTGTGCGCTTGCGCTTGGTATTGGCCATCGATTCTGCGGCAGAATCAATGGCATATTTGTCAAGGATGGCATAGATGACGTTCTCCTGAGAGTCGTTGGACGACACTTTCACGCCAACATCGTGGGCAATCTCCATGAGACGGGAGATTTCCATTTTCTCTAAATCTTCTTTTAAGTACATATTTTTCTTTGTATTCTTGATACGATGACTGCGACAGGATGGTGTCGCCGTATGGTCTGTTTCCCGGTCGGAAACAAGGAAATGATTATTTCGGCTGCAAAAGTACACATAATATTCCGAAAGTCCAAACGATTTTCCAGAAACATTCCGTCATTGGAGAAAAAAAGCGGAAAATGTTTGGGCATCTTGAAAAAAAGCGTTAACTTTGCACCCGGTTTTGAGAGGAAGGTTGGCAGAGTGAACGATCGCGCTGGACTCGAAATCCGGTATACCCTTCTGGGTATCGGGGGTTTGAATCCCTCACCTTCCGCAAACATGAAGAAAGCTGAGAGAAGTGTCGGTAATCACACCTCTTTCAGTTTTCTCTTTTACGTGCCTTTACACGTAAGCCTAAACCTGCTCATGCAACTTTTAACATAAATCTTTCGTGTTTCTCATCAAAAGGCAGTACTTTTGCAAACTGACAACATATTATCTTTATAGATATGGGAAACAACGATACAAGCAATATATTATCATTACTTGACAACTATACCATGACCAATGCCGATGATGTTGTTCGCGACATTGCCGACAACTTTCGCCGCCGCCGTGTGGAGCGTAATCTGACACGTGAGGAGATGGCAGAGTTGTCTGGCGTGGCCTTGGCCAACATAGTGAGATTTGAGCAGAAAGCGCTAATTTCACTTGGCAATCTCGTATCTTTGGCCATGGCACTCGGTTATACATCTGACATCCATGGACTTTTCTCTCAACCAAAGTATTCCACTATGGAAGAACTGCTGACCATCAGGAAGAACCAAAAGAAGAAAAGAGCAAGGAAGAAACAAAACGAAAGACATGAACATCAGAAACATAGAACTATTGACAGTGAGTGATGCAGGTCGGACGGTTGGCACGTTGTCCCTCACGCCCGACAATCATCTCTGCACGTTTGAATACGACAAGCAGTGGCTTGCCGACGGTTTTTCCGTGTCTCCGCTGGAGCTGCCCTTGCGCCAGGGCATCTTCATTGCAAAGCCACAACCTTTCTACGGCAACTTTGGTGTATTTGAAGACTGTTTGCCAGATGGTTATGGTCGTTATCTGCTTCACAAAACCTTACTTCGACAAGGCATCGACGACATGGCACTTTCCGCCTTGCAACGTCTGAGCATTGTAGGTTGTGGTGGTATGGGGGCACTGACTTTCGAACCGGTCACCAAGGTTTGCCAGGAGACAGAGACACCAGATCTGGATATACTACAGCAGAAGGCTCTCGATGTGCTTGGCGAAAAAGACGATGACGATGCAGCCCTTCTTCTCTACAATAGTATGAATAGCGGAGGGTGTCGCCCGAAAACGCTCTTCACTGACAAAGAGGGACATTGGTTAGTCAAGTTCCGCCATACGTATGACCCGCAGACCATGGGTCAGATGGAGTACCGCTACAACGAGGCTGCAAGACGATGTGGCATCAATGTGCCAGATTTCAAACTCCTCCGTGGCAAGTATTTTGCTACACGCAGGTTTGATATAGACCGTCAGGGGAACAGAGTTCATACGGTGACTGCCGGTGGGTTGCTGTGCGTCTCGCTTTCCAGCCCCGTACTTGACTACTCAAACCTGCTTGCGCTGACGGGATTTCTCACTCAGAACCCGAAGGATGTGGAAGAGATGTATCGTCGCATGGTATTCAACTATCTCTCTGGAAATAAGGATGACCACTGCAAAAACTTCAGTTTCTCCTGCACACAGATGAGCGGCAAGTGGCAGTGGCGGCTTGCTCCCGCTTACGACCTCACCCTTTGCAACGAGGGCTACAACGGCCAACACGCCACATCAGTCAACTCCACCTCCTCTCCCTCACTTGCCGATATGATTGCTGTCGGCCAGAAGACCAAGATGACCGAAAAGCGTTGCCGTGAGATTTTCGATGAGGTAAACGATAATATTGGCGACATCAAGGTGTATTTGTTTTAGTGACCATGATGCAAAAAGGCTTCCATTATGGTGTAAGAATGTGCTCTCCGACGATGTTACGGCGGTCGCCAAAACATCTTATGGCGGTCACCATCAGGGCAGACGCATCAAATTTCCCGGCCTTTAACATATTCTTTGTTTTATTGTATATTAACTATTTGCATTTGGTTTTCCCGAAAATATTCCGTATATTTGCAAAGAATAATTTAACAACTAAAAGGCGCAAAATGAACATTATTGAGTTATC
>CAVJNH010000083.1:0-11328 GCA_963651005.1 Oscillibacter sp. MSJ-31 | reverse complement strand
TGAGGTTACGTCACGCAAGGATGAGGCGGTGACGCGTTGCTTCTGAGAACCGTTGCTACTTAGTCGATACGTTTTTCGTTGCGGCCTTACTGTCCACGGTGATGTTGTCCGTGCCGTACTCGATGGCCGGAGTCTTGCCGCCGCTGGTGGTCATGTGGCTCGCGAAGCCCGTGATGGTGACAGGATATTCAGCACTCTTGGCGCAGACATGGATGGCCGGGAAGCTGCTGGCGTACGTGCCTTTGACCTCAGCCTTGTTCGTTCCGGTAAACGTGGCGGTTGTCGGATACTTATAGGAGTCATTCCCATAGTTGCCGATGGTGAGGGCAGCGAAGGCACCCTGATTACCGACTCCCCAAGCTGTCATCCAGTGGTTATCTGTATTATTTGCAGGCAACGTTGCATTGAGGGTGAAGGTGCAGCCGCTGATAGTGTACGCACCGCCACGGATCAGTGCGCCCTGATGGTTGCCGGAGAAGGTGCAGTTCTTCAGCGTCACTTTGGCCAGAATGTTGATCAGTGCACCGGTTTCGTTTGCAATGAATTTGCTGTTCTCCAGATTCAAGACGCAGTTGGAAGAGACTTCATTCTGTGTGGCATTGGTACCCACAGCATAATATCCACCGTTTATCGTGGAGTTCAGGACATTGATGGTTGCGTTGGTTATTTGCTTTTCAATGAAGATGTTGCAGTTGGTATTTGCCTCTCCGGTGTACACCACGTGGTCCAAGGTCAACGTTCCATGGTCACCGGCCCTCAGGTTTTTGCCGTTAGACTGCTTAATATTGCCGTTATTCAGCGTCAGGCTTCCATTGTTTCTGGCATAAACTCTGGACGGGGCTGTCAGCGTCTTTTTGTTCAGGTCGATGACGACAGTCTTGCCCTCACCCGTCGCAAACCCTGTATACGTATCGTCTTTTGCGCTCAGCGTCACATTGTTCTTCAGGACATAAATGCCGCCCTCGCTCATGGCCTTGATAAAGCCACTTTCGTCGCTGATGTACGAAGCGGGATCTTTGCCGTCCACGGTGATGTTGGCCGTGCCGTACTCGATGGCCGGAGTCTTGCAACCGGTAGTCGGAACGGTGACATTGCTCATACCGGTGATGGTGACAGGGTACTGGGTGTCGGCGTTGGCGCAGACGTGGATGGCCGGGAAGCTGGTGGCATTATCGCCGCTGACCTCAACGGTGTTACCCTTGTCGCCGCTCTTTGCGAACGTTATCTTCGTCTCATACTGGTAGGCCGTGTTGATGTAGTTACCGATGGTGAGGGCGGCGAAGGCACCCTGGTTGCCGTTTTTCCAGGTCTTCATCCACATGTTCTCACTGTCACTTGCAGTTTTCGTTGCATTGAGCTTGAAGGTGCAGCCGCTGATGGTGTAATCTCCGCCACGGAGGAATGCGCCTTGGTGGTCGCCGGAGAAGGTGCAGTCTTTCATCGTCACTGTGGCCGGAATGTTAATCAACGCACCGGACTCGTCGGCTTCGAAGACACAGTTGTCCAAAGTGATTACACACTCTTTTGCTACCTCCGGATCGGTTGACGCATTGGTCGTCACGCCATAGTACTTGCTCTTTATCTTAGAGTTGCTGATGCTCAGAGTGGCTTTCTGCGAGCACTTAATGACATAGAAGCAGTCGTAGCCGTACTGGCCTGTATAGTTCACCTTGTCCACGGTCAACTTGCCATTTGTTCCCACATTGATGCCGCTATTTTTGTCGTTCTTCCCATTCTGTATAATGTTGCCGTTCTTCAGCGTCAAGCTACCGCCTACGGCCTGAATGAGTCCAGTGGTCGTCAGCGTCTTGCCGTTCAGGTCGATGGAGACGGTCTTGGCGGTGGTGTATGACTGGCTGAGGGTCACGTCCTTGGTCAGCGTAAAGTCAACCGTTCCGCCCTTGCTCATGGCCTCGGCAAAGTCAAGCTCCGATTCAATATAGGCCATATGAATGAGTTCGAATTTGCTGGTCTCAAGACCGCTCGGATAGCTTGCGCCCTCTTCATAGTAGATTTCGCATTTGCCGGAGTAGTTGTTGTCTAATACAATACTCTTCACCGTTGCGCCCTTGTCGATGCGCACGTTGCCCTTCTTGACCACCAGTTCCTGGATGGTCACGCCACCGCTCACCACGAGCGTGTTATCGGCGGTTGCAGCCGTCACTTCACCATAGTTGGCCGTTCCGGCGTTGCCTGCCAGGGTGACGGTGGTGTTCGGCATGGCCACATCCACGGCAGGAAGGCTCTCTGTCTTTCCATCTATAATGGGGATGTTGGGAATGGACAGTACCACGCTCTCTACCGACTTCTTTTCCGTCGTCTCTGTCTCGGTTGTTGTTTTTGCATCCGTCAATGTAATCTTCACATTTTCGGAAATCTTCTCCACCGTCACTGCCTTTTGCGTGTTCTCTGCCACGTCAGACTCCGTTGTTGATGATGACACAGCCGGAATGGTAATCGCGGCGACAGTCGGATTGGCTGCAGTTGCACCCTCAGCGGCTTCAACCGCTGCAACGGCTACGCTATTCACATTCTCGTTTTCTGCCAACTTGCTCTGCACTTCTGCTGCTGTGCTCGCCGTTGCAGACTCTGTACCAGAAATGATCTGTCCTGTCAGCGGTAACGGTTGCAAAAGTTTTCTTGTGATGTTGAAACTACCGGCAGAAACTTCGTACACTGCGGTCTCGCTGTTACTGTTGTCGTAAATCTTTATGCCGATATTGGTGTACACACCTGTCGGAACGGGAATATAGAAGACTCCATACTTATCTTTTTGGGCATTAGAGAATGTGATGGTCACCTCTGAGGATCCGTCGGTCAGGGCTGTCCCATTCTTGCATTCCGGAGTAGTTCCAGTTTCACTGAGATTTACGACAGACTTGCCTGCCATTTTCTCTGTGGCTGAGAACACCAGTTTACCTTCCGTGCAAGGCATGGATTCTACACGGACAAGGAAAATACCGCCAAGGTGCTTGAAAGCTACGCTATTGTTATCCCCCACCTGTGCCCACATGGCCGGGTTGAAGCTGTTGCAGTCCTTTGTTCCGGGGAAGGCTTCCGTCCCCACGCTTTCGTAGTTGTAAGAGGCCGGGAACTGGTAAGTCAGCGTAGTGCCATCTATACTGTGGACATTCTGTCCATAATACGGATACACCGCATAACACGTGCTGTTGACCTCTCCTACAACATTTCCCTTGAACGTTGCCGAGGCGTCGCCGGCACCGGAGCTCAAGGTAAACTTGGAAAATCCAGTCTGGCTGTTGTTATTGATGCTGGTGACACCAATCTCGTCGCCAGTAGTCCAATAGAATTTCGCGGTGTTTTCATCTATTGTGAATGCGGCACGGGTTCCTTCTGCCGTGACACGCGCGCCCAAGGTCACTTCATGCTTGTTGCCGAGCAAGTCGAAGTCCTCGCTGCAGGAGGTGGTCAGCGCAACGGCGGCCAGTCCTGCCAGAAATAGAGTTTTCCTCATGTTCGAAAATGTTTAAGTTGTTAATCGGGATAATTTGGTTTTCTGTTTGGTGTTGTTGCCCATGGCGAAGGATTACTCAAAATACGCATCTTCCGTTGGTCCGACGTTACCAATGTTCTGGCTTCCTGCCAGCAGCGGCTGGGTTTCCAGTTTCACGACTTCCATTTCGGGTTGTTCGTACGTTTTGTTTTTCTGTTTCATTACGTTACGTTTTTAGTTTTGCCGCGACTCCCAAGCCGACGAGTTTACAGATGAGAGGATGGTGGACAATGGCGGAGGAAAAGGCGCGGGAGTCTTGCCCGTAGTCCGCCCCACCCTTGGAGGTCTTCGCATCGCCCATCCTGTCAGGACGGACACCGAGGCAAGCGTCTTTCCACTGCGCATTGCGAAACCTTTCGGTCTCGGCTGCAAATTTAGCAAAAAATGTTTAATGGGCCGCCCTCCCCCCGTTAAATAATGTTAACGTGGCGGAAAAAGTGCTTTGACCGGGAAATTTGCACTTTCTGGGCAGAGAAAAAACGACCGACACAAACAACAACCCCAAAAAACAGAAACACAGAAGCACTATGGCAATGAAACCGCGGCTCCAAGGAGCGCATCACCAACATCAAGGCGGACGAGCAGAAAAGTCGGGAATAATGTTTGTGGTTTCAAATAAGTGTCGTATCTTTGCAGCAGCAAGAGAAACCAAAAACGCGATACGACTATGAGACACCATCCGACCACTGCGGCCCTGCTGACCGCTGCCGCTCTGACCGCCGCCTGTGGCAGCGGCAAGAAGATCCAGACTTCAGAGCCACTGCCGACAGGCAGCAGGACAATCGCTGCTACCGATGCAGAGGAAGAAGAAGTAAACCTGACGCTCAGCGATGCCCAGCGCGACATCGTGAACCGGAACAATGCCTTCGCGCTCCAGTTCTTCAACCAGACCAGCGACCACAGCAGCAAAGTCATCTCGCCGCTGAGTGCCGCCTACCTCATGGGTATGCTGGCCAACGGAGCCGACGGAGCCACACGCCAGGAGATTCTCAAGGCCATCGGATGCGAGGGCATGAACCTTCAAGACCTCAACGCGCTCTACAACACCCTGCTCCAGACGGCAGGGCGGCTTGACCGGCAGACCACAGTCAGCATCGCCAACTACATCGCCGTCAACCGGGAGTACACCCTCCGGCCGACGTTCGTCGAGACCGTGAAGGACAGCTACCGGGCCGGGGTGGAGCGCATGGACTTCAGCAAGCCCTCCGCACTGAAACGCATCAACGGCTGGTGTGCCAAGCAGACCGACGGCATGATTCCCTCCATCATCGACCAGACCGACCCGGCGGCCGTGTCGTACCTGCTGAACGCCATCTATTTCAACGGCACCTGGGAGAAGAAATTCAAGACCGGCAACACCCGCGAGGAGGCTTTCCGCGGCTACACGCGCGACATCCAGAAGGTGGACATGATGCACCAGCGCAGCAAGTTCCGGTACACCGAACAGCCCGGCTACCGCGCCGTGCTCCTGCCCTACGGCAACGGCACCTACCGCATGACCGTGCTCCTGCCGGACGAAGACAAGAGCATCGGCGACATGATGGCCGCCATGGACGCACAGACGCTGGCCGCCCTGCCCCGCAAGATGGAGACCTGCAACGTCAACCTGAAACTGCCCCGGTTCACCACCGAGACCGAACTGCCGCTCAACGGCATCATCAGCGCGCTGGGAGCCCCCACCATCTTCAGCCCCACGAAAGCCGACTTCAGCCGGTTTGCCGACGGGCGGTTCTACGTGTCGAAGATGTTGCAGAAGGCCAAGATCGAGGTCAGCGAGGAGGGCACGAAGGCCGCTGCCGTCACCGCCGCCGTCATGCTGACGAGTGCGGCTCCCATGGAGTACCGCAATGTCGATTTCATCGCCGACCGCCCGTTCGTCTACACCATCAGCGACGCGCAGAGCGGTGCGCTGCTGTTCATCGGCCAGTTCACCGGCAACAGATAATTTGCAACCCGGTTGCAGAAAACGGCGGTTGCCCCGGCTTTTGTTTCCCGTTATGCGGACGTTTCGCTACCTTTGCAGCGGAAAACAAACCTAACGAGCAATGAAAGACCATGCCATACGTCTGGCCATCGTGGCTGCCGCCACGCTGGTAGCCGTCGGAGGGTTCACCCTCCTGTCGCACGGCGGCGGAGAGTCCCACGACGCACACGCCGCAGAGGAACACCACCATCACGGGGAAGAAGACTTCCAGAACATTCCACTGACCGCCAAGCAGATGGAGACCATCAACCTGAAGACCGACTCCGTCGCCCACCGCGAGCTGGAGGCCACCATCCGCGCCAACGGATCCATCGTGCTGCGCCCGCAGTCGGTGGGCCACGTGGCTTCGCTGATGGGCGGCGTGGTGAAGTCCGTCCTCGTCAAGGACGGGCAGCACGTCACGCGCGGACAGGTCGTGGCCACGGTGGAGAACACCGACGTGGTGACCCTGCAGCGCGAATACTACGCGGCCTACAAGGAATGGCTGTTGGCCAAGACCGAGCAACAACGCCAGGAGACCCTGGCACGGCAGGGAGCCGGCGTGCAGAAGAACCGCCAGCAGGCCGAGCGCGACTGTCAGGTGGCCCACGCCAGCATGACAGGCATCGGGCGACAGTTGCAACAGTTGGGCATCAACACCGCGACCGTGGGACGCGGACAGTTCACGTCGACCTACCCCCTACGCGCGCCCATCAGCGGAACCGTGTGCCAGCTCAACGTCTCGCTGGGCAGCTACGCCGACATGCAGACCCCGCTGATGACCATCCGCGACAACAAGGCCGTGGAGTGCGACCTGAACCTCTTCGAGAAAGACCTCGCCAAGGTCAACAGCGGCGACCGCGTGCTGCTCACCCTGACCAACCAGCCGGACATACAGGTCAGCGGAACGGTCTACGCCATCAACGACTATTTCACCGACAACACCAAGAGCGTGGCCGTACACGTCAGACTGGACGGCAACGCCAAGGCCCGCCTGTTCGACGGAATGTTCGTCAGCGGGCGCATCGCCACCGGCCGCCAACGCTGCAAGACCCTGCCCTCCACGGCCATCGTCAACACCGACGGCAAGAACTACATCTTCGCGCTCGACAAGAAGGGGAAAGACGGCGACTGCGTGTTCTCGCGCCACGAGGTGACCACCGGCGTGACCGACTCCGGCTATACGGAGGTGGCCCTGTGCAAACACATACAGAACGGCCAGCAGATTGTGACGGAGAACGTGTTCTATCTGGCTTCGCTCATCGGCGAACACGGTGAGCACAACCACTAAATCCCTCCACCGGCAAACCTTTCCATTCCATGTTTCAGAAACTGATTGATTTTTCCGTCCGCCACAAGCTGACGACAGGCATCCTCACCCTGGCCATGGCCGTGTGGGGCATCGTGTCGCTGATACACCTGCCCTTCGACGCCACGCCCGACATCACCGACAACCAGGTGCAGGTCATCACGCAGGCTCCGGCACTGGGAGCACAGGAGGTGGAGCAGTACATCACCACGCCCATCGAAATGGCACTGGCCAACGTGCCGCGGCTGACGGAGCGGCGCAGCATCTCGCGCAGCGGCCTCTCCGTCATCACCCTCGTCTTCGACGATGCCGCCGACATCTACTGGGCGCGCTCGCAGGTCAGCCAAGTGCTGGCGGACGTGGCGGAAAAGCTGCCTGCCGGAACCGACACCGAGATGGGTCCCATCGCCACCGCCCTGGGCGAAATCTACCACTACACGATACGCGCCAAGGAAGGCTATGAAAACCAGTACACGCTGACCCAACTGCGCACCATGCAGGACTGGATCGTGCGCAAGCAACTGTCGGGAACGCCCGGCGTGGCCGAGGTGAGCGGCTGGGGCGGCTACGTCAAGCAGTACGAAGTGGCCGTGGAGAGCGACCGGCTGTCCGCCTTCGGCCTGACCGTCGGCGACCTTTTCGAAGCCCTGCAGCAGAACAACGCCAACACCGGCGGCAGCTACATCGAGCAGGACGCCAACCAATACTATATCCGCGGACTCGGCACGCTGACCTCGGCCGACGACATCCGGCAGGTGGCCGTCAGGACGGTGAACGGCAGTGCGGTGCGCATCGGCGACGTGGCCACCGTACAGATGGGACACGCCACGCGCTTCGGAGCCGTGACCCGCAACGGCACGGGCGAGGTGGTGGCAGGCATTGCCATCATGCTGAAAGGCGAGAATTTCCAGGAAGTCAGCAGGCGCGTCAAGGAGCGCATCAGCCAGATACAGGAATCGCTGCCCGAGGGCATCGTCATCGAACCGTTCATCGACCGCACCAATCTGGTGGAGCGCGTGGAACACACCATCGCCCACAACCTCATCGTGGGCGGACTGATTGTCGTCTTCGTGCTGATTCTCTTCCTCGGCAACTGGCGGGCCGGTCTCGTCGTGGCCAGCGTCATTCCGCTGAGCATGCTCTTTGCCTTCGGCATGATGTACGCCTTCGGCATCGACGGCAACCTGATGAGCCTTGGAGCCATAGACTTCGGCATGATTGTCGACTCGGCGGTCATCATCGTCGAGGCGGTGGTGACCCACGTCAACGGCAGTGCGGCCAAATACCCGTCGCTGCGGCTGAGCCGTGCGGAGATGGACAGCGAGGTGCACCGCTCTGCCTCGCGCATCCGGCAGAGTGCGGCCTACGGCGAAATCATCATCATGATTGTCTACGTGCCGCTGATGGCGCTGACCGGCATCGAAGGCAAGATGTTCCGCCCCATGGCACTGACCGTGTTCTTCGCCATCCTCGGCGCGTTCATCCTTTCGCTCACCTACGTGCCGATGGCCAGCTGCACCTTCCTGAGCCGCACCGTCCACACGCGCGAAAGCCTCTCCGACCGCCTGCTGACCCGGTTGCAGGCCCTGTACCTGCCCCTGCTGGAATGGACGCTGCGGCGGCGCAAGGATGTCCTCACGGCTGCCGTGGCTCTCTTCTGCGTCAGCGGCGTGGCGTTCAAGTTCCTGGGCGGCGAGTTCATCCCCACCCTGGAGGAGGGCGACTTCGCCATCGAGATGAGCATGGCCCAGGGCACGTCGCTCTCGCAGATGGTGGAGAGTTGCAGCAAGGCGGAACGGTTGCTCAAGGCGCAGTTTCCGGAAGTGAAGCAGGTGGTGAGCCGCATCGGCAGTGCGGAGATTCCGACCGACCCGATGCCCGTGGAGCGCGCCGACATCATGGTGGCCTTGAAGCCCAAGGCAGAGTGGACTTCGGCCAAGACCACCGGCCAGCTGATGGCGATGATGTCCGAGACGCTGGAGCGCATCCCGGGCATGGAGGCCGAACTGACGCAGCCCATCCAGATGCGCAACAACGAGTTGCTGACAGGCATCAAGCAGGACGTGGCCATCAAGGTGTTCGGCGAAGACCTGGAGGTGCTCCGTCAGCAGGCCGACCGCATTGCCGCCCTGGTGAAGGGGGTGCGCGGCGTGAGCGGTGTCCAGGTGGAAGAGGTGACGGGACTGCCCCAGATACAGGTGCGCTACGACCGCCAGCGCATGGCCGCCTACGGTGTCCGCATCGACGAGGCCAACCGCGTGCTGGAGACGGCCTTTGCCGGAGCTACGGCCGGATCCGTCTATGAGGGCGAGAAGAAATTCGACGTGGTCATCCGCCTCGACGAGCGTCAGCGCACGATAGAATCCCTCCGCCGGCTCGCCGTGCCTGTGGGCGGCGGACTGACAGTGCCGCTGGAGCAGTTGGCCGACATCGTGCAGGAGCCGGCTCCCGCACAGGTGTCCCACGAAAACGGCGAGCGCCGCATCTATGTGGGCTTCAACGTCAAGGGGCGCGACGTGCAGTCTACCGTCCGGGAAATCGGCCAACTGATGGCCGACAAGGTGCAGTTGCCCGAGGGCTATTACTACACCTACGGCGGCGAGTTCCAGAACCTGCAGCAGGCCGTCGACCGCCTGTCCGTCGTGTTGCCGGTCGCCCTGCTGGTCATCCTGCTGCTGCTCTACGCCACGGTGAAGAACCTGCGCGAGGCCCTGTTCGTCTTCTCCGCCATTCCGTTGGCCGCCATCGGCGGCGTGTGGGCCTTGTGGCTCAGGGGAATGCCCTTCTCCATTTCGGCCGGCGTGGGCTTCATCGCCCTGTTCGGCGTGGCAGTGCTCAACGGCATCGTGCTGGTGGGGCAGATGAACCTGTTGCAGCGCGAAGGCGTGACGGACATCCACCAGCGCATCGTCCGCAGTTGCATGGTGCGGCTGCGCCCCGTCCTCATGACGGCTCTCGTGGCCTCCATGGGTTTCCTGCCCATGGCCCTCTCGACGGGCGACGGCGCGGAGGTGCAGCGACCGCTGGCCACGGTGGTCATCGGCGGTCTGGTCACGGCCACCCTCCTCACCCTGCTGGTGCTGCCAGCCGTCTACCGCACGTTCACCAAGCATTGACCCTTACACCTATTATATATATAGTACGAAACATGACACGAAACCTCATCCTCCTCGCCGTGGCCGCCCTGACGGGCGCGACGGCCACAGCCCAGCAGCGCCGTCTGTCGCTCCAGGCCTGCATCGACCTGGCCCTGGAACAGAACACGACCCTGCGCACCGCCCGGAAACAGTTGGAACAGACCCAGGCGCTGCAGGGCACGGCATGGAATCTGGACAAGACGGAGCTGTCGCTCTCGCAAGACCCTACGGCTGGCGGCAGTCCCGACAATGCCGTGGCCGTCACGCAGCGCATCGACTTCCCTACGGTCTACCTCGCGCGGAGCCGGCAACTGAAGGCGGAGACGCAGGCGCAACGGAGCCGGATCGACGTGACGCGCAAGGAGGTGGAGGCCGACGTGGCCTCGGCCTACTACCAACTGGTGTTCCGGGAGCAATGCCTGCGCAACCTGCACCGCCAGGACAGCATCCTCACACGCTATCATGCCGTGGTCTGCCGACGGCTGGAGGCCGGAGAGACCGGACGGCGCGAGCGGCTCAACGCCGAACGGCTGCAACGCGAGAGCCGACTCGACCTCGTGCAGGCCGAGAGCGAGGCGGAGGCCGCACGCCTGCTGCTGATGCAGGTGATCGGCACGGACGAACCCGTTGCTCCGGCCGACGGGACGCTGACGGCCATCGACTGCACCCTGCCGACCTTCAACTACCCGCAAAGTCCTGAGGGGCGGCTCGCCAGCGACCGAGTGCAGGCCGCCGAGCGTCAGGTCAGCGTGGAAAAGGGCGGCTACGCCCCCACCCTGTCGCTCTCCCTGCGCAACCAGATGGTCATCAGCGCGTGGAACCCCTACCATCAGAACCGCAGCCGCTTCGACGGCGGCAACTTCATGGGCTTCGAGGTCGGCGTGGGCATTCCCCTGTTCTACGGAGCCACGAAGGCGCGCGTCAAGGCCGCCAAGGCCGAGCGCGAGCAACTGCAACTGCAGGCCGGGGAGGAAGCCCGCCGGCACGAGACCCAGTACCGCACCCTGCTCGGCCAGTGTCAGGCGGCGCGCCAACGGATGGAGTTCTACACGCAGGACGGACGGCTGTGGAACGACGAACTGGTGAGGCTCGCCACCGCCGAATACGAGCAGGGCGAGATGGGCTACGTGGAGTATGTCGGCATCCTGAGGGACGAGATTGCCGCCCATCAGAAATGTGCCGCCGCCATCAACGACTACAACCAGGCCGTCATCGGACTGCAACGCCTCTGCGGAAAATAGCAGGGCGCGCTGACGGGCAAATTTCCACGCTCTCGGCAGAGAAAAAATTTTTTCTGGGCAGCGCGTAAAAATTCCCTAGGCCCACTTTCAAGATAGAAGTGCAATTCTGATGGGTTGACATGGGGAGTCCCCACAGGGGGATGTACGTTCCTCGGAGCGTAGCG